>NZ_AP017457.1:1500000-1622386 GCF_002355535.1 Aurantimicrobium minutum | reverse complement strand
GCCGCCTCGGAGTAGCCGGAATCGTCTTCTTCGTCGTAGCTGCTTCAGCGCCGATGGCGGGTATGACTGGTGTTGTACCAGTTGCCGCAGTTCTCGGTAATGGCGCTGCTGTTCCAGGAGCCTACGTATTCGTAGGAATCATCCTGCTGCTCTTCAGCGTTGGTTTCACCGCGATGAGCCACAAGGTAACTAACGCAGGTGCGTTCTTCGCTTATGTTGGTAAGGGTCTTGGCCTCAACATGGGTGTGGCTGCATCCTTCGTTTCCGTCCTTGCTTACATGGCAGTCCAGTTCTGCATCTACGGATTCTTTGCTGCAATGATGAGCTTCACCTTTGCAGGTATGGGCGTTGATTTGCCCTGGTTCGTCTGGTTCGTTGTGGGTTGGGTTTTCGTAACTCTGCTCTCGCTGTTCAGCGTTGACGTCGGTGCTAAGTTCCTCGGTGTTCTCACCAGCCTTGAAGTGCTCTCCATGCTGATTACCGGTATTGCCATCCTGGCAAACGGTGGTCCAGAAGGCTGGAACTTCGAAGCAAGCTTCGCACCCACCAACGTTTTTGCTGGCGGTTTCGCGGGAACAGCAGGTATCGCACTTGCATTCGCTTTCGCTTCCTTCATCGGGTTCGAATCAACCGCCATCTATGGTGAAGAAGCAAAGGACCCCAAGAAGACCGTCCGCCGCGCAACCTACTGGGCTGTGGGAATTATCGCTGGTCTGTTCGCCATTGTGAGCTTCGCCATGATGACCGGTATGGGATCGTCCTCTGTTATCGATCAGATTCTCGAGCGTTCTGACGGACTTGCAGATCCTGCCGCCGTTCTCTTCTCTCTTGCTGCCGAATATGTCGGACCTTGGATGGCAACCCTTATGCAGGTGCTAATCATCACAAGCCTGTTTGCTGGTCTGCTCGCATTCCAGAACGCGGGTGCTCGCTACTTCTTCGCAATGAGCCGTGGTGGAACACTTCCTGCAAAGTTGGCAACCACCAACCGTCGTGGCGCTCCTTCCGGTGGCGTATGGACCATGTCCATCGCCGGATTTATCGTTGTTGGACTCTTCGCAGTCTTTGCACTTGACCCCATCCTCAACCTGTTCTACTGGCTCAGCGCTGTTGCAGTGCTTGCCATCACACTTGTTGAAATCTTGGTCAGCATTGCTGTGATTGCGTACTTCGCCAAGAACGAAGGCGCCAATGTCTGGCAGGGCAAGATTGCTCCAGCGCTGGCTGCAATCGGTATGGCGCTGGCAATGTACCTCATCGTCGCTCGCTTCAACCTGCTCGCAGGTACCGCAGCTGAAGGCGTTGACCCAACACTGCCCGAAAGCGCATTTGCGCTGAGCCCGCTGGGATGGTTCCTGGTAACCCTCCCCGCTATCTTCTTCGTGATCGGCCTCATTGTGGGCGTCGTCAACAAGAAGGAGAACGCAACGTTGACTCAGGACATGATGTCCTAAGTCAAATAGAACTGGGGCGCTCACCTGCACAAGGTGGGCGCCCTTTGTTATCCAGCTCCCACTGGGTTAGTTGAGAGTTAACGCAGCCCCTTGAGAATTCAGGGGGCTGCGGTGAAGGTGGATTAGAGCTTGATATAGGTGGTCTTCAACTCGGTGTACTTATCTAAAGCATGACGTGATTTGTCGCGCCCATTGCCGCTGAGTTTGAAACCGCCAAATGGGACTGTCAAGTCTCCTTCTTCGTAGCAATTCACCCAGACAGTTCCAGCACGAATCTGACGAGCCAAACGGTGCACCTTAGAGACGTTAGCTGTCCAGAGACCAGCAGCAAGCCCGTAGTCAGAGTTATTGGCCACACGAATTGCTTCCTCGTCGTCCTTAACCGTGGTCACAGAAAGCACTGGCCCAAATATCTCTTCTTGCGCTAGAGCAGAGTCAGGGTTCACGTTGATAAAGACAGTGGGTTCGTAATAGGCGCCACCGGCAAGTGGGGTGCTGAGCTCTACTGAGTGACCACCGAGTGCCAGAGTTGAACCATCTTCAAGACCGCGGTCCACGTGTGCCTGCACTTCAGCACGGCGTGATGAAGAGGCCAGCGGTCCCATCTTGGTCGCAGGATTGAAAGGATCTCCTGGCTTGTAGTTTTCGGCTGCTTTGATAACGCCGGAAATAACTTCGTCAGCGACGTCCTGGTGCACAATCAACCGAGAAGGTGCCGTACACATCTGGCCTGTGTTGAAGAAGATACCCCAGGCAGCTGTGTCGATAGCAGTCTGTAAGTCTGGCGCATCCGGAAGGATGATGTTCGGGGACTTGCCTCCAAGTTCAAGCCACACACGCTTAAGGTTCGATTGCGCTGCATATTCCATATAAGCGCGGCCGACCTCGGTTGATCCGGTAAAAGCCAGCGAATCGATTGCGCGATGCAGTCCGAGGCCTTTACCGATGACGGATCCACGCCCTGGAAGAACGTTAAGGACACCTGCAGGTATTCCTGCCTCCAGTGCGAGTTCGGCAATACGAACTGCCGTTAACGGGGTGAGATCTGCAGGCTTGTGAACCACGGTGCAACCGACAGCCAAGGCGGGTGCGATCTTCCATGCGGAGAGAGTTAACGGGAAGTTCCATGGTGTCACTACTGCGACAACACCAACTGGTTCCCGAGTAATCAATGCCAGATCGTCATCACCGACGGGAGAGATTTCATCCAGTTCTTTATCTGCCATCTCGGCATACCAACGATAGGTATTGATCAATGCTCGAAGTTCTATACCCCACGCATCTGCGATGGGCTTGCCCATCTCTACGCTGAGCATGGTTGCAAGCTCGGTTCGGTGTTCTTCCATCAAAGCGACCCATGCCAGCATGAGTTCTTTTCGTTGCTTAGGAGCCATCCGCGGCCAAGGCCCTTCGTCGAATGCCCGCCGAGCTGCACTGACTGCCTGTTCAAGTTCGTGCGATGTGGCGTAGGGCACCTGAGTAACTACGGAACCGTCGCGAGGAGTCACCAACGGCACATAAGAATCATCCTGTCCAGCTTGCGCTTTTCCATCGATGATCATTGCTTCTGGCCACTTAATGGAGTTGGCGTAATCAGCCCATTCCTGAACAGTTTTGGTTGGAAAGTTCACGTTCTGTCCTTCTTCTGAAAAGAGTAGTTAAGCGACGGTCAGGACGACGCGGCCGCGAATTTCTCCACGGCGCAGACGATCCAACGCTTCTTGGGCCTCATCAAGCGGCATTGTTTCTACAAGGTGATTAACTCCTTGAGTGCGAACAAACTCGAGGAGTTCCTTCAGCTCATCCAGGCTGCCCCAGATGCTCGTAGTCAATACGGCTTCACTGGGAATTACTCCGACACCAAATTCCAGGCGACCTCCAGCAAGGCCAACAACAACCAAAATGCCCTGGCGGTTGACAGCGCCAGCGGCGGCCTCCAATGTTGGCTTGGCTCCAACAAAGTCGATGATGGCATCGTATTTCACTCCGGCCGGCAATTCCTTTACGGCATGATCTGCGCCAAGTTCTGTTGCAGCAGCAAGCTTGTCATCTGCCATGTCGAGGACGGTGAGTTCAACGTTGGCTAACTTTTTCATGAACTGAACAGCAAACTGACCCAATCCACCCGCACCGATGATGAGTGCCTTTGCGTTGGGAACATTAAGGTGAGGCAGCGTGCGCTTGACGGCACGAAAAGCAGTGAGACCACCACATGCCAGCGGCGCAGTTGTTGCAGGGTCAAGATCACCAATGGGAATCAAGTAGTCACGGCTGGGCACTCGCATGTATTCGGAATAACCGCCATCGTCAACCACCCCAGCTTCATGGCTGTTGGCGCAAATCATTTCAAGGCCTGCGTTGCACTGACGACAGTCAGGCTTACGGCATCCCCACGGTGCATACACCAACACTCGACCAAGCTCTGGGTGTTCACCAACGACCTCATGTCCGAGCACGAGGGGAAGTGGTCCACCAAAATGGCCGTCAGCAACATGGATGTCTGAGTGGCATACTCCGCAAGCGATGACCTTGATGATTTCTTCACCTGCCTCAGCAGTGGGAATCTCTCGTTCTTCGATAACTAGTGGCTTTTTTGCTTCCACCAATACGACAGATTTCACGAGACCTCCACAGTGAGAAATGCCCGGCAATAGTTGCCGGAGAAGTAACCCTCGGTTACTGTATATATTGTATATCCGATTGAGGGATATGTAACTCAAAGATGAGGAACCATGGCATCACACACCGCTACTGCACCCAAAACGATGGCTGATTGCGCGAAAATCATCGAGCAAAACCAGATTCATACGGTCGAATGTATCTTCACAGATACGTGGGGAATGCCCCGCGGAAAGCGGTTGCCAGTCGAACAGTTTCTTTCTGGCGCAGGTTTCGCCATTGCTGCAGTCGCATTCTCGTGGAACTTCCGTTCTGATGTAGAGGCGACCCCCTGGTTTGAGCGAGACATGGGTGCGCCAGATATGAAAGCAATCCCTGATCTGCAGTCATTCCGCATCGCTGGATGGGAAGAAAGAATGGCGACCGTCATGTGCGACATGGTGGACGGTCACACCGGAGAAGCCATCACGATGGACGGTCGCGGCATGCTCAAAAAGACCATCGCGGAATTCGACAAGCTTGGCTATGGCATCAATCTGGCAACGGAGCTCGAGTTCCACCTCTTCAACGAAGACTGGACACCCATATCTGAACAGGCTTACTGCTACTCCATGGACCGCGCAGATGAGCTTGAGAACGTCATTGGCGGTATTCGTCACGCTCTTGAACGTTCAGGAATTGAAGTAGAGGCCTCCAATGTTGAATACGGGCCATCCCAGATTGAAATCAATCTGAAGTATGACGACGCTTTGACCATGGTTGATAAGACAATCTTGTTCCGCCACATCGTTCGCCGAGTAGCGCGCAAAAACAACCTGCATGCGACCTTTATGGCTAAGCCCATCAATGGGGGTGCTGGTTCCGGAATGCACGTTCACCTCAGCCTCACCGATAAGGCAGGCAAGAATTTGTTTGCTGACAAAGACTCAGACCACGTTGTGCACTCTGATCTCATGCGCAAGTTTCTCACAGGTGTGCTGGCCCACAACCTGGAGCTCCAGATCATTGCGCAACCAACACAGAATGACTACAAACGCATCGTGGACTACTCGTTCTCCCCCACACAAGTTTGCTGGGGACTAGACAACCGCTTGGTTGGTGTTCGGTGCATCACTGATGCGGGACCGGGAACACGCATGGAAGTTCGCTGGGCAGCTGCTGACTCCAACCCCTACCTTGTAGCTCAGGGTTATCTCCAAGCAGGACTAGATGGAATTCGGAATGACTACGAACTTATTCCACAAACGATCGGTGACGCACACCTCGATGAATCGCTCGTTAGGTTTGCCACCACCATGCGTGACTCACTAGAGAATTTCTCCAAGAGCGCCTGGAACGTGGAGTGCTTCGGTCAGGACTTTGTTGAAAACTTCACCATCATGCAACAGAACGAAATGGCCGCATTTGCCGCGTGGGTAACTGACTGGGAAACCCAGCGATACCGCGACGTCATCTAACACAAGGAGCTCCGTGTCAAAAACAATTCTTCTCGTCACGCACGAGGAAACCGTTGCATCCGACTACGGGTATGTTGCGGAGTATCTGAATGAGCTAGGCCACACAGTTATTCACCACGAAGTGCTGAATGCGACTCAACACTATGACGGATTTTTGCCTGCAAACACCAACTTCCCATCTCTAGACGGTGTTGACTCTGTCATTATTTTTGGCTCATTTACACACGCCTACAACCCTGCAACACGTGCATGGGTAGAAGAAGAAATCGAATTCATTCGAACTATTCGTGAACGCGGTATTCCGTATCTGGGTATCTGCTTCGGAGCTCAACTCCTGGCAGAAGTTCTTGGCGGTCGAACCATCAAGGCAGAACGAATGGAGGTAGGAATGATTGAATTCGATACCTCTGCCGGATGCCCTACCGCTCCTGGACCCTGGTTCTCCTGGCATAACGACATCGTCGAACTTCCCGACGACGTTGAGATCCTTGCTCGCTCCGAAATTGCTCCCCAGGTTTTCAAAGCCGGAAACTCCTTGGGAGTGCAGTTCCATCCAGAAGTGACAACCGAGCTCATGAACGAATGGCTTCGCGTTGGCGGGGATGAATTGACCGGCACCTATACCGCGGATGAATTCAGGAAAGAGTGGGATGCAAAGGGTAAGTATGCTCAAGCCCATGGCAGAGAACTCATCGATTGGTTTCTGACCGTAGAACCCGTAACTGCATAAATTCGACAAGCAAGAATCCCCCTTCGCTGAGAAGGGGGATTCTTTATGCCTTGAGGCGTTGGAGGATTTAGAACGTTTCGCGGCGCTTCATGGTGAAATAGCGGATTTCTTGGTACTCCTCGAGGCCTTCTGCACCACCCTCTCGCCCTGTTCCTGAGGCCTTGACTCCGCCAAAAGGTGCTGCGATGTTTGACAGCAGACCATTGTTGATTCCCACCATGCCGGTCTCTAATGCTTCGGCAACGTTGACCGCGCGATCGAGGTTCTCGGTAAAGACAAAAGCTGCAAGACCGAACTCTGTGTCGTTTGCTTTCTCAATTACTTCTTCTTGAGTTGTGAATCGCGAGATAGCAGCAACCGGTCCGAAGATTTCTGTCTTCGTAATATCTGCATGCGCTGGAACATTATCAAGAACGGTTGGCTCGAAGTAGTGACCTACATGATCGGGCGCTTTACCTCCGGTTCGCAAGGTCGCCCCCTTTGCTACCGCATCATTGACTAAGTGGGTCAAGCGTTGGACAGCACGATCATCGATAACAGGCCCGAGATCGACTTCTTTATTCATTGCGTTACCCAGCTTGAAAGCTGCCATCTTTGCTGTGAAGCCCTCGACAAACGCATCTGCGATGCCTTCTTGGATAAACATGCGGTTGGCAGCAACACAGGTCTGACCACCGTTACGCATTTTGGCCAAGATGGCTCCCTCGATAGCTCGATCGAGATCTGCATCATCAAAAACAATGAGTGGAGCATTACCACCGAGCTCCATGGAGCTCTTGACAATGTTCTTTGCCGCGAGCTCCATCAGTGTGGAGCCGACTGGAGTCGACCCAGTAAACGAAATCTTGCGCACACGTTGGTCAGCCAACAGAGTTGAGCTGAATCCAGGAGCATCTGTAGTGGTGATCACCTGAACGAGGTCTTCAGGTACACCTGCCTGAACCATCAAATCCTGCACAACTACAGTGGTCAGGGGTGTGAGGTTAGCGGGCTTGACGACACAGGCACACCCTGCGGCTAAAGCGGGTGCAATCTTTCTCGTGGCCATGGCCATAGGGAAATTCCATGGCGCAATCAACACCGCGTTCCCAACAGGTGCGCGGCGAACCAATATGGTGGCATCCCCCGCAGGCGAGTCTCGGTAGAGCCCTTGTGCGCGGAGTGCTTCCTCGGCAAACCAGCGAACATAATCTGCCGAGTACTGAACCTCTGCGTAGCCCTCTGCAAGAGGCTTACCCATTTCACGAGAGATGATGTAGGCAAGAGTGTCTTTGTTTTCAATCAGCTTTGCGTAGACGGCATGCAGAGTGTCCGAACGCAGGCGGGGACTGGTCCGTGCCCACTTCTTCCCTGCCGCGTCAGCCTTTGCAAGTGCAGTGAGTGCATCGGCAGGTGTGTGATCTGGAAGGGTGCCAATCACTTCTTCTGTTGCAGGATCAATGACATCAAAAGTCTTGGCTGCAGGAAGAAGACGAGCTGTGCTGATGCTTGCAAGCGCTTTGTCTGATGCGGCAAGAAGATCGGCGTCTGGTTGGAAGTACGACATTGTCCTTCTCTTTCTTTACAGTCCGCCACGAGCAATAAGTTGCTGGGCAATGACGTTTTTCTGAATTTCATTCGTGCCTTCACCGACAATCATTAGTGGGGCATCACGGAAGTAGCGCTCAACATCGTATTCGGTTGAATAACCGTAGCCACCATGAATGCGGATGGCATTAAGTGCTATCTCCATCGCAACTTCTGAGGCATAGAGCTTAGCCATGCCTGCTTCCATGTCACAGCGTTCGCCACTTTCATATTTCTCAGCCGCAAAAAGTGTAAGTTGCCGAGCAGCGGTGAGCTTGGTTGCCATTTCAGCGAGATAGTTCCCGATGGATTGATGCTTCCAGATTGGCTTGCCAAAGGTTTCACGTTCCTGCGCATATCTGATGGAGTCTTCCAATGCCGCAGCTGCCACACCGAGTGACCGAGCGGCAACCTGAATGCGGCCAACTTCAAGACCCTTCATGAACTGGGTAAATCCTTTACCCGGTTCACCCCCAAGAATTTGAGTAACTGGAGTGCGGTAGTCATCGAAGGAAATCTCGCAGGATTCAACGCCCTTGTATCCCAGTTTGGGTAGGTCTCGGGAAACACTGAAGCCAGGTCCTGGCTCAACCAGAATGATCGACATCCCTGTATGACGTGGTTCTGCATTAGGGTCAGTCTTTGCCAAGAGCGCAATCAGCCCAGAACGGCGAGCGTTTGAAATCCAGGTTTTTGAGCCATTAATCACCAGGTCATTTCCGTCGGTTTTTGCAACAGTAGTGATTGCTTGAAGATCAGAGCCACCACTGGGTTCAGTCAGTGCCATGGTGGCGCGGAGTTCACCGGTAGCCATGAGAGGTAAGTATTTGCTCTTTTGCTCTTCAGTTCCATAGAGGGTCAACAACTTGGCAACAACAGTGTGACCACCCATTGCTCCCGAAAGGCTCATCCATCCCCGAGCTAGTTCTTCAGTGACCTGGACGTAGGCAGGCATAGAAATGGGAAGACCGTCATATTCTTCGGGAACAGCGAGCCCGTAGATACCCATTTCTTTCATTTGTTCAATCCACGCTTCAGGGTATTCATTCGCGTGTTCAACTTCGTTGACGGTGGGCTTTACATCGCGGTCAATAAAGGCTCGGACGGTGTCTACGAGCATCTGTTCTTCGTCGTTGAGGTGTGAGGTCATAAAAACAAAATATATCATATTGACCGTATCCAACAGAGGTATACGGAATATTATGTAAGGAGCACTTTCGCCCGATTTTTCGGGAATTCCAGTTGCATCAATCTCTAGGAGTCCTGCTGATGATCCCTCCCCGCCAGCATCAAGTTCGCCCCCAACTCGGTGATGAGGCAGCATCTTTCCTGCGAGACCAGATCACTTCCGGAACCCTGCCAGCTGGCGCACCAGTTCGGCCTGAAACGGTTGCTGACGAACTGGGGATTTCAACCACTCCAGCACGTGAGGCGCTCCAAGCACTTCGTGCAGAGGGTTTTCTTGACTTAGCACCCAGGCGCGGCTTTACCGTAGCAAAAGTAGACGGAAACGACGTTCGCGATATGTTCTTGGTGCAATCCATGGTTGCCGGGGAGCTCGCTGCACGTGCTGCGAATAATGCCACCCCCGAAACAATTGCCAGCCTGGAGCAAATCCACAACGAGCTCGTTGCTGCCGCTAACCGCGGGGATTTGGGAGCACTAGAAGAGCTCAATCACGCATTCCACAGAGAGATAAACCTCACTGCAGACGCTCCGCGACTGGCCTGGGTGATCAAGCTCGTCTCCCGTTATGCCCCTCGTCGTTTTTACGCTTCTATCAACGGGTGGCCAGAAACAACAGTGCACGATCACACGGGATTGCTTGAGGCCATCCGTGAAGGAAATGCGGAGCGCGCCCGCCACGAAATGGTTGAGCACGTTCGTCATGCCGGTGAGCAGCTTGCTAGCCACATCGACGCACGTATCGCTGCCCAGAACTAGCTCTCAAGACACTGGAAATCCACCTATTGCTCTGCTCTAAGTGCTTTGGTATATAATATTTTCTATCACTCGATGAGAGGAAAACAAACGTGAAAATCGTTGTCCTTATGAAGCAAGTCCCAGATACCTGGGGCGAGCGCAAGCTCGATTCCGTGACCGGATGGGTTGAACGAAGTGGCGACAACGTTATTGATGAAATCAACGAGCGTGCACTTGAAGTCGCACTCTCCTACAAAGACACCGACAAATCTGCCGAAGTTGTCGTCATGACAATGGCACCCGATAACGTAAGCGAGTCCATCAAAAAGGCGCTTGCCATGGGATGTGATTCAGCCGTCCACATCACAGATGCTGCTCTCGCTGGTGCCGATGCGGCTTACACAGCAGCCGTGCTCTCCGCAGCTCTGAAAGAGTTGGGACCAGATCTTGTTATTGCCGGGAATGAGTCCACCGACGGACGCGGGGGAATAGTTCCCTCCATGATCGCCGAGCATCTAGATGTTGCACACCTCGGGATGTTGGGAAACATCTCCATCACTAATGCTTCAGTTGCTGGTATTCGCTTACTAGAAGATGGCACCCAGGAAGTTCACGCTGCACTTCCTGCGGTTATCTCCGTCAACGAAAGTAACCCTGACGCTCGGTTTCCTAGCTTCAAAGGAATCATGGGCGCAAAGAAAAAGCCTGTCTCAACCAAGTCAGTTGCAGAGCTTTCTCTGAGTAAACCAAAGGGTTCGACCTCAATTCTGAGCGCTACTGCACGCCCTGCGCGCACGGCAGGCACCAAAATCACTGATGACGGCACGGCTGGTGAGCAGCTTGCTGAATTCCTTGTCTCGAACCGATTGATCTAAGGAATAACTAGACATGTCGAACATTCTCGCCCTCGTTGAACTCAACAGCTCAGGCAAGCTCAGTTCCACAACACCATCGCTAATTGCCAGCGCGACAAAATTGGGCACTCCTGTTGCCGTAGTTGTGACAAGTCCTGGTTCTGGGTCCGCACTGGCAACAGAACTGGGAGAGTTGGGGGCAGCCCAGGTTATTCTGGCTGAAAGTGCCGATGCTGCAACCGCACTAGTCACCCCAGCAGTTGCTGCCTTGCAGGAAGCAATAAGCTCAAGCTCCCCGGTCGCAGTCTTGATCCCCAACACCGTTAATGGACGAGAGGTTGCTGGCCGTCTGGCCGTTCGCACGGGCTCCTCTGTGTTGGTTGATGCGGTTGATCTGACACAGTCTTCAGGAAATGTTGTAGCTACCCACTCCGTTTTCGGTGGTGGTTACACCGTTGAGGCGCAGACTGCTGGTGGTCTCGTCATCGCGACGGTTCGTCAAGGTTCTTCAGACGGACGCACTGCTGTTTCTTCACCCGCTGTTTCGACTATCTCGATCTCCGTTGACACGTCGAAGACCGGAGTGATTGACAGCACTCATTCTGAGACGTCAAGTTCATCACGACCCGAACTTCGTGGAGCTGAAAAGGTTGTCTCTGGAGGTCGCGGTCTTGGCTCTGCCGAAAAGTTTGTTCTGGTTGAACAGCTCGCCGATACTTTAGGTGCCGCAGTTGGTGCCTCTCGCGCAGCAGTTGATGCTGGATTTATCCCACAATCACACCAGGTAGGCCAAACGGGTGTGACGGTTTCGCCGCAACTCTATGTGGCCCTGGGTATTTCGGGAGCTATCCAGCATCGTGCAGGAATGCAAACCGCAGACACCATCATCGCCATCAACAAAGATGGAGATGCCCCCATCTTTGACGTTGCAGACTTTGGTGTTGTCGGTGATGTGTTTACCGTGGTGCCACAACTCATTTCTGCCATTGAGGCTCGTCGATGAGTAATCTTGTCGCTGCACTTCAAACTCCAGAAGTGAGAAAAAAGCTCGCCTGGGGAATTCCGCTCGCAGTTGTGGCATTGGCCGGTGTTGTCCTTCTTGCTCAGTGGTTTCGAGCGAGTGAAGCAGGACAATCATTTCTTACTCAATATCCCGGAGAAACTGAGCTTCCTACGGGTGCGCCCGTAGGGTTTCCTGCCTGGTTGAACTTTCAACATTTTCTCAATGCGTTCTTTATCGTGCTCATCATTCGCACCGGGTGGCTTGTTCGCACTACACAACGACCAGCGGCATATTGGACCCGAAACAACAGAGGTCTGCTTCGCACAAAAGGTGAACCCAAAAAAATCAGCCTCGATTTGTGGTTACATCTGAGTCTTGACTTCTTGTGGGCACTCAATGGAGTGATCTTTGTCATCCTTCTATTCATCACAGGCCAGTGGATGCGAATTGTTCCAACAACGTGGGAAGTATTTCCCAACGCCTTTTCAGCTGCTGTGCAGTATGCATCACTGAACTGGCCCACAGAAAATGGTTGGGTCAATTACAACAGCCTTCAGCAGTTGGCATACTTTCTTATCGTCTTCGTTGCAGCACCTCTTGCAATAGCGACCGGCATTCGAATGTCTAATGCATGGCCTGGACCATCAGCACGGATCAGCAAGATATACCCGCTGCCCGTTGCGCGAGCAATCCACTATCCGGTAATGATCTTCTTTGTCCTGTTTGTGATCGCTCACGTGACACTGGTTTTGACCACCGGAGCACTGCGTAATCTCAACCATATGTATGCCAGTAACAATGGAGACAGCTGGCTGGGCTTCGGATTGTTTGCCGGTTCACTGGTCTTAACCGTCGTGGCATGGATTTTGGCAAAGCCAGCATTCTTGCAACCTTTCGCCACGCTTAGCGGCAAAGTGACACGTCAGTAAAGAGTTAGTTCAAACCAAACTCTCGCAGGACTGAGTCCGTATCCGCACCGAGCGCGGGAATTGCCCCCATGACTGCTTCATAGGACTGTGAAGTCACAGGAGGAATGAGGCTTCTAGCTGATTCCCCGTTGGGAAGTTCCACGTTTCTCCAACGTTGTCGCGCGGCTAGTTGTGGGTGAGCAGAGAATTCACGCATGTCACGCAATTTCGCATTCGCAATTCCAGCTATATCAAGACGTTCTATGGCCTGTTCGCTGGTCAAGGTAGAAAAGACAGAATTAATGCGCTTATGGAGCGCCTCACGGTGTTGTACTCGAAGCGCACCCGCATTGAATTGTGGGTCAACCGCGAACGAATGGTCTTGGAGGACTATCTCGCAGAACTTAACCCACTCACGCTCATTCTGTATTCCAAAAAATACTGTTCCGTTGGCGGTATGGAACGGGCCATACGGAGCGATGGTTGCGTGTTGCGCTCCCGATCGAGGTTGTTGCTGACCGCCATACTCTGCATAAAGATAAGGTTGGCTCATCCACTCGCCGAGTGCTTCCAGCATTGAAATTTCTAAAACGTCGCCCTTGCCTGTCTTCCCCCTGAGGATAAGTGCGCTGAGCACTCCGGAATACGCATACATTCCGGCTGCGATATCAGCTACAGAAATGCCAACCTTGGCAGGTTCTGATTCTGTCCCCGTGACAGAGAGCAATCCGGTTTCACATTGCACTAAGAGATCGTAAGCCTTTTTATTCTCGTATTCTCCGCCTCGACCGTAGCCTGAGATGGAGACATAAATCAGTTGCGGATTAATGGCGCAGGCAATTTCAGGTCCAAGGCCTAAACGCTCGATAGCCCCTGGTGCCAGGTTTTGGATGAAGACATCTGCCTTGCTCATTAAGCCCTTCAGCGCCTTAATTCCGTGCTCTGATTTCAGATCGAGAACAACACTTTCTTTATTGCGATTGATCCAGACGAAATAGCTTGCCTCACCGTGGACCTTGGTGTCGTAGGCACGAGCAAAATCTCCCGCGTCTCGCTCTATTTTGATGACACGAGCTCCCAAGTCAGAAAGCTGACGGGAGGCGAAGGGTGCAGCGACTGCTTGCTCGAGAGAAATGACGGTGATTCCATCAAGGGGGAGGACCATGCTCCTCATTCTCCTCTTCGAGAAAGAATTCTGTGCGCACGATCAACAACAGGTTTATCGACCATGAGACCGTTGTGTTGTGAAGCACCACCATCCAAGCCGACTATTTCTTGAGCCCAGGCGATTTCTTCTGCGCTTGGCATGAAGCTCGAATTCACAGCAGTCACTTGTGCAGGGTGAATACACAGCTTCCCTGAAAACCCGAATTGGCGTGCACGTGTTGCCTCTGCTTCGACAATTGCCAGATCACTGATACTCAAACTTGGTGAATCAACAGGTGCACCTAGCCCTGCTGCACGAGAGGAGACAACAATCTGGACTCGAGCATAATCCGTGACTCTCTCATGTGTGGCATCAACATCTAACCCAAAATCAACAGCACCAAATCCCAGACGAGTCACTCCTTGCACCTGTGCAATGTCATTGATGTTGACGAGCCCACGTGCTGATTCAATGAGGGGAACAATCGCCAAACCGCGCGGTAGCGCGTTCACCGCCGCAGAGAGCTGTTCAGCTGACTCAGCTTTAGGAACCATCACGCCAAGTAGCCCATTGTTTTTCACTGCAGCAATGTCTCGTAACGCGGCTAAATGAAGAGAACTCAGGTTCGAATCAATCCGGACTAGGGCCGTCAGCCGGCCGCCAGGGACACTGTCGTGTGGTTCGGTTAATGCCGAGACAACCGCATCTAAAGCCAAAGACTTGTTCTCAACTGCGACAGCATCTTCAAGATCGATGATGATGACATCGGCCCCAGATTGATGAGCTTTCGTGAACCGATCAGGCCTATCCCCGGGGACAAACAATAGTGTTGTTGCCGAAGCAACTACATCATGCTGTGCACTAGTTGTCATCAGTTTCCACTGACCTGGGGCAACGTCGACTCATCCGGGCGAGCTCCTGAAACACTGGGCAGATGCCCTTTTTTATAAATCATGAAGGAGCGCTTGAAACTCACCACAATGGTTCCGTCTTGGTTGAACCCTTCTGTTGCGACAGTAACAACTCCCATAGTTGGCCGGGACGCTGATTCGCGAAGTTCAAGAACTTTAGAACGAGAATAAATCGTGTCGCCTTCAAAAACAGGTGCCGGCATTCGCACTTCGTCCCAACCAAGGTTTGCGAAAACATTCATGGAGAGATCCATGGTGGATTGACCTGTTACAAGTGCAAGGGTAAAGGTCGAGTTGACCAAGGGGAGCTTATAGCTGGTTCCCGACGCATAGTTTCGGTCCACATGTGTCTTGGAGACGTTTTGCGTCATCAAGGTGAACATCTGGTTGTCAGCTTCTGTGACTGTTTTCCCGAACGGGTGGTAGTAAATATCCCCCACACTGAAATCTTCGTACAGGCGTCCAGTCCAGCCTTCCACCACGCGAGAATGTGGGTCGCTCATTGATCCAGTCCTTTGTTATGCCGGTAACTCGTCTGAAAATATATTATACAGAAATAGAGCGGGAGGGTGATGAGAATTGTCTCGAAAAGACCCAAAGCACACGTTGATCGGCGGCGAGAGATTTCGTCGTTAAACACATTATGGGCTCAGCGAGCCCATAATGTTCAGTGATGCGAAACCTAGTTACAGGTGCAACGGTCAGCCTGAGCAACGCCTTCCAGCGCTTCCTCGATGTGCTCGCCGCATCCGGTCCAGGTGGTCTTGCCGCATGAACCGCATTTGGCTGGACTACACATGTTTACCTCCGAATAAGCAGTGACCATATGGCCACACTTTGTATACCCCCTAGGGTATCTAATTTCTGGCGTTTCTGCCAGCCCCAGAATACCCGCAGAGGCTGAAAAAATTGTCTGAACCTTGGATGAATTTGTTACATAGGTTTTACTTCCGGTCTAGGAAGAAAAGGGAAAACAGGTTTACCCTAAAGCTATGGGGACATATACATTAGAAGAACTCAACGCCAGCAACATCGTTGCTGCCAACTCTTTGACGCTCAAGCGAGGTCAGGAACAGTTTCTAGCTCCCCCGTCGTATTCCATCTCTGAGTCGTATGTGAATCCCACAACAGCCTGGCCTCGTGTCATCAAAGACGGTGACACCGTCGTTGGTTTTGTGCGCGGAAACTTTGATCCGGACAACGTCCAACCAGAATTACGCAGTTGCTTGTGGCGCATCCACGTTGCTGCTGACTACCAGGGCAAGGGTGTGGGAAAGTTTGCTGTCGCCGCGCTGGTTGACGAAGCCAAAGCTCGCGGAGCCAAGAGCCTGACCGTGCTGTGGGAGCGCGGTGTTGACAGCCCTGAAGAGTTCTTCCACCGCGTAGGTTTCTCTGACGTTGGAACCACCCAATACGGTGAAACCATCGGAGAGATTAAGTTCTAAGCCCACATGAAAGAACCCCCGGCTGTGCCGGGGGTTCTTTCATGCTCAGATTTAGCGCATGCGCACAGACAAGCAGGTGACGCAGCCTTCAAGTTTTTCGAACTCAGAGATATCGACTGTGATGACACGATAACCAAGTTCACGGAAGAGCTCCGCGGACTTCGGTGCTGAAGATGACATCAACACGGTGTCGGGTGCCAAGACCACAACTGCAGTGCCGTGTGCTTCAGGCACGGGAAGGAAGCGGTCAAAGACACGGGGGTCATCTACGAGTGGTGGGTAACCGATGACGGTGCCATCAGGCAACGCGGTCACGGCAGTCTTGAGATGCAGTGCCTTGGTGACAGGAACAGCTACAACGGTGTAACCCTGCTGGGCTGCAATGGCACGAAGCTGGCGAATACCTTCACCGTTGGTGCGACCACCGCGGCCCACATAAACAGTCTTACCAACCTTGAGAACATCGCCACCATCGAGAGCACCTGGGCTGACAATGCGTTCTATCTTGACGCCCAGCTCGTTAAGAGTTGCTTCTGTGCCAATAATTTCTGGCTTGCGGCTATCGGCTCCAGGGTTAGTGAGAACGGCAATCTTGCCCAGCATCACCACAGTGTCTTCGATGAAGACACTGTCCGCTAGGTCATCACGTGGCTCAACCTCAATGGTGAGCCAGCCTGCAGCGTTCAGCGCTGCAACATAGCCATCCCACTGGTCATTTGCCAGATCAACATCAACCTTTTTGCGCTTGATGTGAGTGATGAGACCTTCGGCAAGGTTTGCAGCTGGCGCACGAACTAACGCAACTTTCGTGGGTTGGTCACTCTTTGTGCGAGCAAGAACAGCACGCCAAATAGCTGTACCTGCCGTGACGGAAGCGACAGAACCAGCAATGAGGAAAATGAGGTTGTCGTTGAACAACGAACCAAATACAACAGCAACCACTTCAGGGCTCATGCCCACACCCTGCATACCCACCTGAATGAACATGCCCGTAATGGCGGCGATGGCTGAGGCAATCAGACCAGCAATCCAGGAGTAGCGGCGCTTCGCGAGGAATCCCAGTAAGCCAGATAAAGCGATGAGGAAGAACAGGATGGTACTGGCAGTGAAGAAGAAAGCACCGGCCTGCCACATGATGTTTTCATCTAGACCCTTGCCGATGAAAAATGCCAAGACGGTGACGTCTTGCGCAATGACTGCGACGGCGAGCGCGGATAAACCAGCGGCAAGAAGGCGACGTGGAGTGAACATAGGTGTTGTGTCCTTTAGTGGAAGAAGTGGCGTTCGCCGGTGAAGTACATCGTAACCCCTGCCTTCTGGGCAGCAGCGATGACTTCTTCATCACGAACTGACCCACCCGGCTGAACTACTGCTTTGATGCCAGCAGCCAAGAGAACCTGGAGACCATCAGCAAAGGGGAAGAAGGCGTCGGAGGCAGCGACAGATCCTGCTGCCCGCTCGCCTGCGCGGTTCACCGCGAGGTGGCAGGAATCAACACGGTTGACCTGACCCATGCCCACGCCAACAGATGCACCGTTGTGTGCAAGCAGGATGGCGTTGGACTTAACCGAACGACAGGCTTTCCACGCAAACTCGAGATCGACCAGGGTGTCGGGGTCTGCGGGTTCGCCGGAGACGAGCTGCCAATTTGTCAGCAGTGCACCGAGCTTGGCGTCACCGTCGAAGAGGTCAGCGTCCTGTACGAGGAAGCCACCGGATATTTGGCGAACCTCTTGAGGTTCACGACCAAAGTTTTCTGGCAGCTGCAACAGACGCAAGTTTTTCTTTGTCTTGAGCAGAGTGAGCGCGTCTGGTTCAAAACCGGGAGCAACAAGTACCTCAGTGAATACTTCACTGACCTGTTCTGCCATCTTGAGAGTGACGGGACGGTTTGCCGCGATGACGCCACCAAAAGCTGAGACGGGATCACACTCGTGTGCCAATCGGTGTGCTGAAGCAATCTGATCTACTGCCTTGTCACGACCGACAGCAATACCGCAAGGGTTTGCGTGCTTGATGATGGCCACTGCAGGGTTGATAAAGTCGTAGGCTGCACGCACCGCAGCGTCGGCGTCCACGAAGTTGTTGTAGGACATTTCTTTACCACCAAGCAGGGTGGACTGTGCGATACCGTGGCCGCCCTGCTCTAGGTATAGAGCAGCTTCCTGGTGAGAGTTCTCGCCATAACGCAGGATTGATCCGCGCTGTGCTGACACAGTAAAGGTTTCTGGGAACTTCTCATCGCGAACAAACCACGCAGACACTGCAGCGTCATAGGCGGCGGTGTGTGCAAAAGCTTCAGCAGCCAGTGAACGACGCTGCTCAAGTGTGGTTCCACCCGTTGCCAATGCTTCGATGATTTCTCCGTAACGAGCTGGGGAGACCACGATTGCCACGTTGGGGTGGTTCTTCGCAGATGCGCGAACCATCGCAGGTCCGCCAATATCAATCTGTTCAATCACATCGGCATCTTGAGCACCAGATGCAACAGTTTCGCGGAAGGGGTAGAGGTTGACCACGACGAGATCAAAAGCAGCGATACCCAGTTCGTCGAGTTGTTCAGCGTGAGACTCGAGGCGAAGGTCAGCAAGGATGCCGGCATGCACCGAAGGGTGCAAGGTCTTGACGCGGCCATCGAGCGATTCTGGGAAGCCGGTTACGTCACTGACGTCTTTGACCGCATGACCGGCATCGCGGATGGTTTGTGCCGTCGAACCGGTGGAGACAAGCTCAACACCTGCTGCACTGAGTGCACCTGCAAGTTCAAGCAGCCCCGTTTTGTCACTGACCGAGATGAGGGCGCGACGAACGGGCACAACATCGCGGTGTGTGTACAAGTTGGGATCGTGAGAAGGACCGCTCATCTGCGTGCTAACTCCTGAAGGTTGATGTTCTTAGTGGCAATGTTTTTCACGGTGCGAACAATAAGTTCTCGTTCCACCGCTTTGATACGTTCATGTAAAGACTCTTCAGTGTCATCAGCGTTGATGGCCACCTGAACTTGCTCAATAACAGGACCTGTGTCGACACCCTCATCCACAATGTGCACTGAAGCACCTGTAACAGTTGCCCCATCCGCCAGAGCATCGCGCACTGCGTGTGCTCCTGGATACAAAGGCAAGAGGGCTGGGTGCATATTGATCAGCTGTGGCGAGAACAACCCCACGAAATCTGCGGGAAGGATTCGCATAAATCCAGCGCACACAACCAAGTCTGGTTGATGCTCAGAAATGGCTGCGGCGAGGGCTTGTCCCCACGCTTCACGATTGGCGTATTCCTGCGGAGCAACAATAAATGTGGGCACACCAAACTCAACAGCGTGAGCTAAACCGCTTGCAGCATTATCGGCACCAACGGCCACAATTTCAGCAGGGTAAGTGTCGTCGTTTGCGGCCTCAAGAAGAGCACGCAAATTAGAACCTGACCCCGAGATCAGGACGACAAGTTTCAGCACAGGTTAAGCCTACCGGCTAGAAATAGAGCGAAATTCGGGCCTGTTACTTTTGCTTCACTGTCGTCACGCCCGAACGCGCATACATTCCAAGCGATGCCGCAATAAGGAACTCGAGTGCAGCAATACCGCCAGTGCGTAAAGCATTCGGTCCCACATCTGCCAATCGACCCGGACCGGCAGCACCACCACTGGCCCATGCCAGTAAACCGATGAGGATTCCTGCAACGAGCGCAATGCCCAGCACGGTCAGTGATATCCAGCGGAAAGACACGTCAGAACCGAGGGCGCGAAGTAATGCTGGTCGAATAAACCACGCTGCCAAAAATGCAGCCAGCAAGGGAACCAAAAGCCCGAGGAATCCAAACGCTAAATCGTTCGTGGGCATAGCTCCCAGAATGGGAAGAGCAGGAACAAGACCTAAGTCTGTGCCAACTGGAGAAACTGAAGAACCGGTGCCGAGTGCGAAGCCAGTACCGATAAACCACGACACCACCCACATCACAAAGTTGGGCATAAACATCAATTGGGCTGCCGTAAGGATGAGGCTTCCGCCACCGCCTCCTTGCAAGCCTTCATAGATGCCCAAAATACTGGCGAAGTTCGCAATGATCAATATAGATAGCGCAACGGCTGAGGCGCCAATGACGAGTGCGGCCGTGATGAGACCTCCCCGCAATGAAGCAGAAAGCACGGCTTTGACTTGTGAAGAA
Source organism: Aurantimicrobium minutum (assembly GCF_002355535.1). NCBI lineage: Bacteria > Bacillati > Actinomycetota > Actinomycetes > Micrococcales > Microbacteriaceae > Aurantimicrobium > Aurantimicrobium minutum. The sequence continues at coordinate 1,602,205 of NZ_AP017457.1, read as the reverse complement.
AGTCCGGTTGCCCAACCCACCACTTTTTGTTGCACTCTTTCGGCACGGCCTCCAGAGTGACCGACTTCACCTCGGGCCCCAATGAAAACTCCCAGAGCGAAGATGGCGGTCGGGAAGGACACAGCCATCCACATCACCGGAGTGGCATTGACATGAACAGCAGAGAGAGCAATGAGGATCGTGAAGAAGCCGAAGGTTGCCACTGCAGACAGCGGCCCCACAAAGCGTGCACCTGATTCAAAAGACTTTCTTCCCAGTCGAACGCCAAGCAGGATTGTGAGCAGCGAAAAGCTCAGCGGTGCAATCGAGATGAGGAAGGGCTTGTCTCCACCTGGAAGGTTGACTGCAGCAGCCAGAACAGGGTCCAAGGTCATTTTCAAATCGACACCGTGGCCGACCAGCCAAATATCTGCCGAAGCGCGATAAAAAACATCCCAGCTCACACCGGAATCAAATTGCACCGCCCACATCAAACTCAGCGGGACGAGAGAGATACCGACCCCAATAGCTAGCGCAATGAATGCCTCGAGGGCAGCAAGCAGAGCTATGAGGGTGCGGTTCACCTCTTGATGCTATGACTTTTTAGCAGCAGGCTTCTTCGCGACAGGCTTCTTTGCAGGAGCTTTCTTCGCAGCAGGCTTCGTAGCGGTAGTTTTCTTAGCTGTTGGCTTTGCCGAAGTTGTCGCCTTTGCAGCAGGCTTCCTTGCAGGTGCCTTCTTGGCTGCAGGCTTCGCAGTCGAAGGTGCAGGTGCTACCGGAGCTGAGGGAGCTGCTGCTGCCGCAACAACAGGCTTGCCGTTGGTGCGCTGCAGTACTTCATAGACAAAGAGCAGAACCAGAATGAGCAATGTGTTCCAAATGATCATGGGAACAGTTACGGGCTGTTGAAGTGCAACAATCCAGGCAATGATGCCGATAATCAGAACGCGAGCAAGAACGCGGTACTTGTTCATCACTGGGCTTACACCAGAGAAGGTCTTGTTCTGAGGGTCAACAGCCTTGCGAACAGTATCAATCTGCTTGTTGGAGAAAGCGCGTAGCTTGGCAGCTGACTCTGAGGATCCAAAAGCCCAAGCGGCAATAGCAGCGAATATCGCAACTACACCGAGTGCAGCAACCACGTTGATGACATAGGCAACAACTGCGTCATAAATCACCGCTACTGCTCCAGCAATGGCCGGATCAATAACCGTGGTGGCCAAGATGCGACCGGTTCCAAACAGGAAGCCCATGAAGCCCATGACGAGGGCAAATACAATGCTGGTGGCCATGATTGCACGGGGACGGTTACGTGCGGCAAAAATACCGACAGCAAACATCAGAGCAACGATCCATGGCAACCAGGTTCCGACGCCCACACCAACCTGGTAAATCACGCGGGCGAGAGCTAACTCGGGGATTTGACCCAAGGTTATGGATTTATCTACTTCGGGAATAGCGTTAGCAAAACCAACACCTTGCTTCACGAGGGCAGCCTTGATGTCGACAATGATGGGCTTGAGGGGAAGTGTGAGAGTTCCATCATTGGAGAGCTGAATCAATGATTCGGGATCACCATAGAGCAACGCAACAGTTTGTTCCTGAGTGAGTGTCAGGGTCTTGGTCCATGCCTGCTGGAAGGCATCAGATTCAACTGCTTTCGTCACAACGTCCGTAATCAGCGCGTCAACACCACTTGCAACTGGGGTGCTGAGCATCTCGAGAGCCTTCTGTGCAGGCTCTGGAAGGTTGAGGGCTTGAGCAAGTCCAGTGAACAGGGAATCAGTCAGTTTAGGAATATCAACAGATTCCTTGATAACCCCAGAAACTTCATCGATGACAACCTGCTGAACTTCAGGGTTGGACGCCAAGGGAGAGAGCGTGCTGACAAAGCGCTCAGTGTTGGTCACTTCACTGGTTGCCCAGTGGCTGACGATGGCAACGGGTGTCAACACCATTGCGACAATAATCAGAATGCTCGAGAGCCAGGCACGTCCAGCGCTCTTCTTTACAGCTTCAGCCACAGTTTTCCCCTTTGAAGAAGGTCTTAGTTGTTCAAGTCTGCCATCGAGAATTCGTTTAACCCAACCCATTTGCATTCAACAGGTAAAAACACATGGCGCCCACCCGTAGGTGAGCGCCATGTGAATAATGGTTCTGTTTAGAGGTTCTGCATGATTTCACGCATCAGACGTGCAGCCTCGGAGGGAGTCTTTCCTACCTTGACGCCGGCAGCCTCGAGGGCTTCCTTCTTTGCCTGAGCGGTTCCAGCAGAACCAGAAACAATCGCACCAGCGTGACCCATGGTCTTACCTTCGGGAGCGGTGAAGCCAGCAACATAGCCAACTACAGGCTTAGTCACGTTCGCCTTGATGAAGTCTGCAGCGCGCTCTTCAGCGTCACCACCGATTTCACCAATCATGACGATGGCCTTGGTCTCGGGGTCCGCCTCGAATGCAGCGAGTGCATCGATGTGAGTGGTGCCGATGATGGGGTCTCCACCAATACCGATAGCGGTCGAGAAACCGAGGTCACGCAGTTCGAACATCATCTGGTAAGTCAGGGTTCCCGACTTGGAAACCAGACCGATGGGACCCTTACCAGTGATGTTCGCAGGGGTAATACCCACGAGTGCTTCACCTGGGGTGATGATGCCGGGGCAGTTAGGACCAATGATGCGGGTCTTGCCACCCTTTTCCTTGGCGTAGGCCCAGAACTCAGCAGAGTCCTGAACGGGGATGCCCTCGGTGATAACCACGAGCAGAGGAATCTCTGCGTCGATAGCTTCGATAACAGCGTCCTTGGAGAATGCAGGAGGAACGAATGCGATCGAGACGTCAGCACCGGTTGCAGCCATTGCCTCAGCAACAGTTGCGAAGACGGGGAGCTCAACGTCGCCGTGAGTAACGGTGGTGCCAGCCTTGCGTGCGTTCACACCACCAACAACCTGGGTTCCGGCAGCGAGCATACGGGCAGTGTGCTTGGAGCCTTCACCACCGGTGATGCCCTGCACGATGACCTTGGAGTCTTTGTTCAGAAAGATTGACATTTCTTATCCTTGAGTTTTCGTGAGGGCTTAGCGGGCAGCGAGTTCAGCGGCCTTGTCGGCGCCGTCATCCATGCTGTCTGCGAGGGTTACAAGTGGGTGGTTTGCCTCGGCGAGGATACGACGACCCTCGTCGACGTTGTTGCCGTCAAGGCGAACAACCAGAGGCTTGTTAGCAGCGGAACCAAGGGTTGCCAGTGCCTGGACGATACCGTTCGCCACAGCGTCACATGCGGTGATGCCACCGAAGACGTTGACGAATACGCTCTTGACCTGGGCGTCACCGAGGATGACGTCGAGACCAGCCGCCATCACTTCAGCAGAAGCTCCACCACCGATGTCGAGGAAGTTCGCGGGCTTGACACCACCGTGGTTTTCACCAGCGTAAGCAACAACGTCGAGGGTACTCATCACGAGACCAGCACCGTTACCGATGATGCCGACTTCTCCGTCAAGCTTGACGTAGTTGAGGTCTGCAGCCTTAGCCTTAGCCTCGAGTGGATCTGCAGCTGCCTTGTCTTCGAGTGCTGCGTGGTTCTCGTGACGGAACTCAGCGTTCTCATCGAGCGAGACCTTACCGTCGAGGGCAATAATGTCGCCTTCTTCGGTGAGAACCAGTGGGTTCACTTCAACCAGGGTTGCGTCTTCACCGGTGTAGACCTCATAGAGCTTGACGAAAACAGGAGCAACCTTATCCACGAGCTCAGATGGAAACTTTGCTGCCACAGCAATCTTCTTAGCTTCCTCGAGGTCGATGCCCTTGATGGGGTTTACTTCGATGCGAGCGAGAGCTTCGGGGCGTTCCACAGCGAGCTGCTCAATCTCCATGCCACCTTCGTAGGAGGTGAGGGAAAGGTAGGAGCGGTTTGCACGGTCAAGCAGCACCGAGAAGTAGAACTCCTGAGCGATGCGAGCACCAGCTGCAACCATGACGCGCTTGACGACGTGTCCCTTGATGTCGAGTCCAAGAATGGCCTTGGCGGCTTCTTCAGCTTCCTCAGGGGTCTTGGCAACCTTGACGCCACCGGCCTTACCGCGGCCACCGACCTTAACCTGAGCTTTGACGACAACTACGCCACCGAGCTTTTCAGCTGCAGCACGTGCTTCAGCAGGGGTGTCTGCGATGATGCCCGCCAGTACGGGAACGTCATAACTCTCGAACAGGTCCCTGGCTTGGTATTCGTATAAATCCACGTGATTCCCAATCCGCATTGAGCGATAAATAGTCAGTAGCGATCGGACCGCCACTGGCGAAAGTTAAAAGTAACTTGATATCAAGATAAATTGACCAGTTCGACTTTACCCCTTTTTTCAGCCAAATACACCCCTGAACAAGGTTTGGCTCACCTAACTAGATACCAATGAGACAAACTGCCAAGCTGGTGTCATGGCAGAACCAACTCTTGAACACGGATTTGAACCTCACGACGCTGCGTCCAACAGCAAACTGAACTGGCTTCGAGCCGGAGTTCTCGGCGCAAACGATGGCATTGTGTCCATTGCTGCACTGGTTGTAGGTGTTGCTGCCGCAACAAGTGATCCTGCTGTCATCTTGCTTACTGGTATTGCCGCCCTCGCTGCCGGCGCTATCTCAATGGCGCTGGGAGAATATGTATCTGTTTCTAGCCAACGAGATTCCGAAAAGGCGTGGGTCAATAAAGAACGCCGTGAACTGGAAATGTTCCCCGAGGAAGAACTCGAAGAACTCGTTGCGCTCTATGAAGCCAAGGGCCTCAAGCCAGAAACAGCTCGACAGGTTGCCGTTGAAATGACCGAGGTGGATGCACTCAAGACACATCTCGATGTTGAGCTGGGTATTGACCAGGACGAGCTCACTAACCCGCTCCACGCAGCTATCTCTTCTGCGATTGCGTTCACCGTGGGAGCACTTCTTCCACTGTTAGCTGTCTTACTCACTCCAGAACCCTTCAAGATTGCCGCCACAGTGGCAGCGTCTCTCTTGGCGCTGGCACTGACCGGCGGAATTGGTGCCTACATCGGAGGCGCACCAGTTCCACGCGCAATTCTGCGTGTGACTATCGGTGGAGCACTTGCCCTTGCTGTGACTTACTTCATTGGTTCACTTTTAGGCGGTGGCACAGCAATCTAAGTTTGCGCTCTCCTTAAAGCTTCTCGATTGGCGCAATCTTAATCAGGAGCTTCTTTGCTCCAGCGGTATCAAACTTCACGTGAGCTACGCTCTTTGCGCCCTCGCCCGTTACCTGGTTCACAGTTCCTTCACCAAAGTCAGCGTGAGAAATTCGGTCGCCAGCGACAAGAACGAGGTCCCCGTTGTCACGAATCTTATTCGTGACCCGGTTAGCCCATTCGGTCTTTGGTTTAGGGGCGGCCTCGAGAGAATTCCAGCCACCCTCGGTTGATCCCCAACCACCTAGCTCACTCGAACCAAAGCCGCCGTCATAGCGTGAGCCTCGGGCATTGAGTGCTCGTGATTGATAACCGTCACGCCCGTTCACTGTTCCGGGTGACTGGCGCCAGTCAATGAGCTCTGAAGGTATCTCTTGCAGATAGCGAGAAGGCATCGCCACATTGGTTTGACCAAACTGTGCTCGACTCATCGCCAAAGACAGGAACAATTTCTTGCGCGCACGTGTAATGCCCACATAGAACAAGCGGCGTTCTTCAGCAGGTCCACCAGGTTCACCAGCGGACATCCGGTGAGGAAGAAGTTCTTCTTCGACACCAGTAATGAACACGGCGTTGTATTCCAGACCTTTTGCGGTGTGCAAGGTCATGAGCGAGACGGTGCCACTGGCATCGTCGAGCTCATCAGCGGCTGCCACGAGAGAGACCTCGGTCAAGAAATCAACGAGCGTGCCGCCTGGGTTGTTTTTATCGAACTCTTTGGTCACCGCAAAGAGTTCTTCGACGTTTTCAGCTCGTGCTTCGTCTTGAGGATCACGGGTTGCTCTGAGCAGATCAACGTATCCAGTTTCTTCCAGAATGCGTGTGAGGACTTCAGCAACTGGTGAAGATTCGGCCAACGAGGTTGCTTCATCAATGAGGCCTGAGAGTTTGGCAATTGCGCCAGAGACCTTGGGGCCAAGACCGAGGGAGTCTGCAGAGCGCAATGCTTCGCGCAACGTGATCTGGTTGGTGTCGGCGTAGTTCTGCAAACCTGTTTCGGTGGCTGGACCAATCCCGCGTTTGGGAACATTGAGAATACGGCGCACAGCGAGCGAATCAGCTGGGTTCGCCACAGCAACTAAGTACGCCAGGATGTCTTTGATCTCTGCACGTTCATAGAACTTCGTGCCGCCTAAGATTCTGTAGGGAAGAGCAGAGCGGATAAAGATTTCTTCCAGCGCACGCGTTTGAGAGTTCGTTCGATAGAAAACCGCTATCTCGTTGTAGCCCATCCCTTGGGCGTGAAGGGCACTAATTTCATCGACGACAAACTGCGCCTCATCGTGTGCTGAGTAACCGGTGAATCCAACAATGAGATCACCATCGCCCACATCGGTCCACAGCTTTTTATCCTTGCGATCAAAGTTGTTGGAAATGACCGCATTTGCTGCGGAAAGAATCGTCTGCGTTGAACGGTAGTTTTGCTCCAGCATGACCACGTGCGCGCCAGGGAAATCACGCTCAAACTCAGCAATGTTGCGCATATCAGCGCCCCGGAAAGCGTAAATGGACTGATCGGAATCACCCACCACAGTCAGTGAAGCGCCAGGAAGACCACCTGCTGTTTCTCGGGTGAGCTCATGAATCAGTGCATATTGTGCGTGGTTGGTGTCCTGATACTCGTCCACCAAGATGTGCCTAAACTGTTTGCGATAGTGATCGGCAACATGGGGGAATGCCCGAAATAAGAACACTGTCTGGGCAATGAGATCATCAAAGTCAAAGGCATTGGCTGCCTGGAGCGCGCGAGTGTATCCGCGGAAAATTTCGAGGAACTTCACCTCGGTTGGATCATTGAGATTTGCATTGCGCGAATAGCTATCAACATCTGAGAGCTCATTTTTGAGTCGAGAAATCTTTCCCGCAACACCCGAAACAGAGAGCCCATACGTGTCTGCTTCATACTCCTTAATCAGGCGTTTGATGAGGGTGCGTGAGTCATGTGAGTCATAGATGGTGAACGCTTTGGTGAAGCCAAAGTTCTCTGCCTCACGTCGCAGTATGCGAACGCAAGAAGAGTGAAAGGTGGAAATCCACATTCCTTCGGTTGCCGCACCCAGCATTTTTTCTGCACGTTCGCGCATTTCTGCGGCAGCTTTGTTGGTGAACGTAATGGCCAAGATATTGCTGGGCCACGCTTCCCGATTACTAATCAGTGAAGCAATACGTCGGGTGAGGACGCTGGTTTTTCCCGAACCTGCTCCGGCAACAATGAGTAAGGCGGGACCGCGGTATTCCACCGCTTCTCGCTGCTGGGGATTAAGCCCATCCAGTAAAGGGTTGGGCGATGAAAGCTCACTCATTGCGCCTTAAGTCTATGGGCGCGTACGGACAGCCAAGTCAGGGAAGTCACTGAACACCCCATCAACGCCCAGAGACCATAACAACGCAAAGAACTCTTCCCATTTACCCGGTTCGTGTTCTGCGCCATCAGTGCGGAATTCTTCGGGAAGAAAGACGTTCTCTATCCGCAATGACCACACCCACACGGTCAAACCACGCTGATGTGCACTTTCAACAATTCTGCGTCCTTGCTCAACATCCAAGGTGGAATCTCTCCCCATGAGCAGGCTCCAGGCGAGAGCTACACCGTCAAGTTTCTCCGCGAAGATATCTAAACCAGCATTAGACAGTTCATCCAGATTAGAAATGGAAGGAACACCTTCGGAGAGCGCCCACTGCACTTCATCAAAAGCGGTGTAACCAAAATCCATGATGTACACATGGCGTGCGCCAACGCCTTTGTCTTTGCAGCGCATCACGACACTCTTCTCGAAGCTTTCAATGAAGATTCGGGAATCGTTTAAGTGCCAGCCTGCAAGAAACAGATCTTGAGCAATGAGGTCCTCAAAGGCAAAGCCCTGCTGTGCAAAATAGGTCGGATGCTTAATCTCTACGACCAGCGTGAGCTTTCGCGGTGCTTGGTCGGCAATCTCTAACAAATCTATGAAACGGAGCATGGCATATTCACCATTCTCGAGAGCATTTTGTGGCCGCAACTGGGGCACACGTTCGATGCAGCGCAGAGTGGAAAGCTCTGCCCAGGTGAAATCTTCGGTGAACCATCCCGTGAGCTCTTCCCCATCCACCACTTTTGTGGTGAGCAGGTGAGCAAACTCTGGTCTGCTCGCCACATCTGTAGTGCCAGAGATTTCATTCTCATGGCGGATAACAAGGACCCCGTCTCGGGAAATCACCAGATCTGGTTCTATTGCGTCAGCGCCTTGTTCAATTGCGGTGAGGTAGGCCTTCCGAGTGTGCTCAGGATGGTAGCCACTTGCACCGCGATGGGCAATGACGAGAGGTGAAGTCATGTTCCAAGAATGGCAGAGCACACGAGTAAAGATGCTGATTATTCACTAGGAATACGACTGCAACTGTTCTTCAGTACTCTCGGTCTGATCAGATCTGCCCAAAACAGGGGAAAACACAGCTAATTCTCGGAAAACTCACTACCCACACTCGGTATCGTGGAGGTAGCGCTTCACAGCGCCCAACTCCTCGAAAGGATGAACAACCGTCATGGCTGTTAACAACCCTGCTTTTGCTGGCAACAAGGCGTTCTCACCGAACGCAACTGCCGAAGAGCTCCAAGCGCTCTACGACGCACCCTCTGCTAACCGTGCGCCAGAGCCTGCCCTCACCTATGAAGCAACAATTGCGAAGTCGTTTATTTCCTTCGCCGTTCTTCTTGTTGGTGCCGTAGCTGGCTGGATGATCACTGCCACCAACCCCGCATTTGGAATGACACTGGTCATGTTTGCGGCCATTGGTGCTCTCGTTCTCGCAATGGTAAACATCTTCAAAAAGGAGCCAGTTCCTGCACTGATCCTGGGCTATGCAGCTCTTGAAGGTGTCTTCATCGGTGGCATCTCGCTGGTCTTTGACGCTCAGTGGAGTGGCATCGTTGCCCAGGCTGTCATCGCAACCATCGTCGTGGTGGGTGTCACCCTGGCACTATTCGCCAGTGGCAAGATTCGTGCTTCGGCTCGTGCAACAAAGATCTTCTTCATCGGAATCATTTCCTACCTGGTCTTTAGCCTGGTTAGCTTCTTCATGCAGCTGTTTGGCGCAACCAGCGGAACGTTTGGCCTCAACAGTGTTGAGATCTTTGGTATCCCCCTCGGTCTGATCATTGGCCCACTGGTGATTCTGCTTGCTGCCTACTCACTCGTACTGGACTTCGACATGATCCAGCGCGGTGTTGCAAACAAGGCTCCTGCAAAGTTCGCATGGACCGGTGCGTTCAGCATTATGGTGACGGTGGTCTGGCTTTACCTCCAGATCCTCCAGTTCCTGGCTATCGCTCGCGACTAGTCACTTTACGAACAATCAACTGTGGCCTCCCCTATTGGGAGGCCACAGTTCGTTAATCTCCGTGTGAACTTTACGCGGGCTGAACTTCCTTGAGAATCCCCAGCGTTCCTTGGAGCTTGAGAGGTACTTCAGCTTCCTTCGGAAAACAGGGACAACAGTTCTGCGATAGGGGTTTGGTTGTTGAGCGGGTGACGCAATGGAATCTCTCCATGAACCGTGTAGTGGTTGTTCCGACCGTGCTTGGTCTTTTCAACGTAACCGGCCTCAACAAGATCGTTGAGGATTCCCGCGGTTGCCCTGGCAGTAATTCCAACCTTTGCCGCAATTTGATCGACTGTGAGGTCTGAATGTTGCGACACCGCAACGAGCACGTGCCCGTGGTGGGTGAGGAATGTCCAGTTGGCCATGGCTACATCTTTCCAGACTTTCGCCAGGTTGGAGCCAATGCCGCCATTTCCTCCTCTGTTGCTTCAGGGAGTTGCTGACGTGAGGCAGGCTCGATGTGCTCGGCTTCTTTGTTTCTGCTGACGATAAAGCTCGCAACGATAGAAACGGTCAGGATGGTCAGGATCACTGTCAGTGAGATGCCAGTAGGAACCTTGACGATGTCGTGCAGGCCCATCTTGACACCAACCCAGACTAGTACGAACGCAAGTCCGATCTTGAGGTACACAAATCGGTACATCAGGTCAGCTAGCAAGAAGTACATTGCACGCAGACCCAAGATCGCGAATGCATTGGCGGTGAAGACGAGGAACGGTTCAGAGGTCACCGCGAAGATTGCGGGGATCGAGTCAACCGCAAAAATGATGTCGGTGAACTCAACCAGAACCAACACCATAAGCAATGGTGTTGCTAGGAGGACGCCTCCAACACGGACGAATAATTTCTGCCCGTAGTACTTCTGGGTTGAAGGAACGACCGAAGAGAACCACTTGAAGAAGCGTCCTTGAGTGGGATCAGCATGCTCGTTCCGCTTGATGAGCATGTGAATACCGGTGTAGATCAGGAAGGCCGCAAAGAGGTAGAGAACCCAGGCAAAGTTTTCGAGAATTACCGCACCGAGTGCGATGAAGATTCCACGGAAGACCAGCGCACCCAGAACACCTAAGAAGAGGACGCGGTGCTGATACTTGCGTGGGACGCTGAAGGAAGCGAAGATCAATGCCCAGATAAAGACGTTATCTACAGCTAGAGATTTCTCAATGACAAATCCGGCGAAGTACTGCTGCCCGTATTCGGCGCCAAAGTAATTCCAGACCAAGACACCAAAACCAATACCAGTGGCTACCCAGAAAGCGGACCATGCTGCGGCCTCGCGAAGAGAGATCTCGTGCGCCTTGCGGTGAGCAAAGAGGTCAATAAGCAGCATCACAATAATTGCTGCGAGTACTGCGAGCCACATCCAGATTTCTACGTTCATGACATCCTTACTAAAGAAGATTGATTACTGAATATTATTTCCTGTATTATTCTTCTAGTCAACTGATTGGACTAAAAATGTTTGAATCTCTCGAGCTCGCTGTGAGCAACTTGACCTCACCCCCAGTCCTAGCCTTCGTGCTGGGACTTATTGCTGTAGGGCTACGCTCGAGACTAGAGATTCCACCACAGATTTTCAGTGCCCTCTCTATCTACCTCCTACTTGCTATCGGCATCAAAGGCGGGGTGGGGCTCAGAATGGCAGAGCCAGCCGACATCGCCGCACCTATCGCCCTCGCGATCATTGTGGGACTCGCGATACCCATCGCCGCATTCGCAGTCCTCAAAGTTCTCACACCGCTGAACCAAACCGAGCGCGGCGCAATCGCCGCTCACTATGGCTCAACTTCTCTTGTGACCTTCACCGCAGGCCTCATGTTTGTCGAGTCACTTGGTCTTGATCCTGAAGGTTACCTCGCGACACTGCTTGCCATCATGGAAGTACCAGGTCTGATTGTTGGGCTTGTGCTTGCTCGCAAAGCAAGCAAGCAACAAAGCTGGGGACCCCTCATGCACGAGGTTCTCACAGGAAAATCCATCCTCCTCCTCGTCGGTGGTCTTGTCATCGGTGCGGTCAGTGGCCCTGTCGGCTATGAGCGTGTGGAGCCCTTCTTCGGTGCCCTCTTTGTTGGCGTGCTCACTCTCTTTCTTCTGCAACTGGGCATTCAGGCAGGATCGCACCTCAAAGAACTCCCCCAGGCAGGTTGGGGATTGCTCGTCTTTGCCATCACATTCCCTCTCGTGATTGGTATCGCGGGAGTCGGACTAGCAACACTTATCGGGCTGAGCGCCGGAGGTGCTGCCGTGTTTGGTGTGCTCTGTGCCAGCGCCTCCTACATCGCGGCACCGGCAGCCGTGAAACTTTCTTTGCCCGAAGCAAACCCAGGCTTCTACCTCACGGCCAGCTTGGGAATCACCTTCCCCTTCAACCTGCTGATTGGTATCCCTGTATTCGTGTGGTTCGCACAGCTCATCGCCTAAGTTTCACCCCTCAATTGAGGCGGGCTAGGGGTTGATTATGAAGAAGATGAAGCCGGCAAAAATACTGAGGTGAATTGCTCCCTGCAATATGGTTGCCCGCCCGGGCACCACGGTGAGAATACTCACGGCAACCGTCAAGACAAAGAGAACAAGCTCAGTTGCGCTCAAACCTAGAACGATGGGGAAGCCAAAGAATATTGACATCACCGCAATAACCGGAATGGTTAGCCCAATGCTCGCCATTGCAGAGCCATATGCCAAGTTCAGGCTGGTTTGAGTCCGGCCAAAATAGGCAGCCCGGACCGCGGCAATTGATTCAGGCAACAGCACAAGCCCGGCAATGCTCACAGCAATCAGTGTTGAGGGAAGCCCCGCCCCATAAATCGCTGTCTCCAGAAGGGGGCTCGTGATTTTGGCCAAACCAACAACGCTCACCAGCGCAACGACCAGAAGCGCAAAACTGATCCATGCCAGCCGTGAACTTGGGGGTTCTTTGTGCTCAGCAACCAAAGTCGTGCTGTTCTCTGATACTGGCGGAGGCAAAAAGAAGTCCCGGTGCCGAACCGTTTGAATGAAAACAAAGACGAGATAAATCACCAAGGCAGTTACTGCTGCAAAAACAAGCTGAGCAGGTGAGAAGGTTGCGCCCGGTGTTGACGTAGTGAAAGAGGGCAAAATCAAACTCATCGTTGTCAAGGCTGTAATCGCAGCCAGTGCACCACCAATGCCTTCTGCGTTGAAAGTCGCTGTTCGTTTACGTTGAGCTTTCACAATCAACGAGATGCCCACGATTCCATTGCAAATAATCATGATCGCGGAAAAGACAGTATCCCTGGCTAGCGTTGCCGATTCCTGTGGTGAGGCAATCATCAACGTCACCAGCATGCCCACTTCGATCACGGTGACAGCCGCAGCAAGGATGAGAGAACCATAAGGTTCACCCACCTTGTGGGCTATTACCTCAGCATGGTGAACAGCTGCCAACACAGAAACTGCCAGCAGGATTCCGAGAAGAACCATGACAAAAAGGGAGGGTGTGGAATTCCAAAAAACCAACAAACTCGCCAACGCCACTATGGGCAGAACATTATTGCTCACATTAGAAACTCGAGACAGAAGTTTCATGACAGCTCACCTCCACGGCCACGGACAAGGTCTGGACTAGCTCTTATTCCAAACTAGTTTGTGTTCTTGAAAAAGCCCCGAGAAAGACTGAACCCGTTTGATTTCAGCCCTATCGGAGGGAGCAAGGAGAGAAATATGATTGAGCAACACGATCAGAATGCTCTCCGAAAGGAGCACCATGGTCAAGAACAACCGAACAAACGAAGAAGACCTTCGCGAAGCAGCCAAAGAAAATGCTCGCATTGCCAAACAAGAAATGGCTGAACAGCAGGTTCGCGAAGCTGAAGAAGAACAGCGCGAAGGCCAGAAGTACTAAAACAAAAATCCCCACAGTGTGGGGATTTTCTTATGTAGCTGGAGCGGGGCTCGATCCCGCGACCTCACGATTATGAGTCGTGCGCTCTAACCACCTGAGCTACCCAGCCACGAACACTCATCTTGTGGAACAGGAAACCTGCAGCAGTCGAAGAATGATCGGGCCCCGAGCGAGGATTGAACTCGCGACCCCTTCCTTACCATGGAAGTGCTCTACCACTGAGCTATCGGGGCGTATCCAGACCTTCAGGATTACTCCCGAAAATTGGCACCGTTAGAGATTATCACCTCTGAGCATTTGCGAAAAACTCAGAAGCTCGAGGGATTACTCGCGAGGCTACTTCACTGCTGAGCTCAGCTACCTAAACTTGCTTTCATGGTTGAAAAAGAGTGGTGGCGTTCCTCCGTTATTTATCAGATTTACCCCAGGTCCTTTGCCGATTCCAACGGTGATGGCATTGGTGATCTTCCGGGAATTACCTCACGCCTTCCCAAGCTCAAAGAGCTGGGTGTTGATGCTATTTGGCTGTCACCATTTATGACTAGCCCGCAAAAAGATGCCGGATATGACGTCGCCAACTATTGCGATGTTGACCCCCTGTTTGGCACACTTGCAGATTTCGATGCACTTGAGGCCCGAGCACACAGTCTCGGTCTCAAAGTGATTGTGGATTTAGTTCCCAACCACTGCTCTTCCGAGCACCCATGGTTCGTTGAAGCTCTTGCTGCCGGTGAGGGCAGCACGGAGCGCGCTCGGTTTATGTTCCGGGAAGGAAAAGGAGAAAACGGAGAACTTCCGCCCAATAACTGGGAATCTGTGTTTGGCGGTCCGGCATGGACTCGAACCACCAATCCTGACGGAACACCTGGACAGTGGTATCTTCACCTCTTTGATTCCAGCCAACCCGACTTCGACTGGACCAACCCCTGGGTACGCGAGCGCTTCATTGAAATTCTGAAGTTCTGGCTCGACCGTGGAGTTGACGGCTTCCGTGTTGATGTTGCACACGGACTTTCTAAAGCACCTGGGCTTCCTGATTTCCGCCGTGACGAGGAGTACTGGAACACTCCTCCCGAGGAGCGCATCGACAACCCCTACTTCGGCCACGAAGGTGTGCACGAAATCTACCGAGAGTGGAACAAGGTTCTTGCCGAATACCCCGGCGAGCGCATTTTGTGTGCCGAGGCTTTTGTGGAGCCTTTGACCAAGATGGCCTTGTGGGTTCGACCTGATGAAATGCAGCAGGCCTTCAACTTCCCCTTCCTCGTCACACGCTGGAATGGCGAACAGATGCGTCAGGTTATCAAGGATTCCATCTCCGCTTTTGGCGAGGTGGGTGCACCAAGTACGTGGGTGCTCTCCAACCATGACCAGGTGCGACATGCCACTCGATTAGCTCTGGACCCCAACACCAACACCGCAGATCGCATTACCGGTATTGGACCATTGACGGAACCCAAGCCAGATCCAGCTTTAGGTCTTGCCCGCGCGCGAGCAGCGTCCGTGATGATGCTCGCTTTGCCTGGGGTTGCGTACATGTATCAGGGTGAAGAGCTGGGTCTTCCCGAAGCTGTTGATATTCCTGATGATAAACGCCAAGACCCTACGTTCTTTAGAACAGCTGGCGAATCCTATGGTCGTGATGGCTGCCGCGTTCCTCTTCCTTGGGAAGCCGAAGAGACAAACTATGGTTTTGGTCCTGCGGGAGAACCTTGGTTGCCTCAGCCTGAGGTTTACCGCGCGTATTCTCGTGATCTCGAAGAAGCAGACCCTGACTCAACACTGTCATTGTATAAAGCAGCGCTAGCGGGGCGTAAAGAGTTGCGTCTTGGCGAGGGAGACCTGGAGTGGATTGAAGGAACTCCCGAGAACATTCTTGGTTTCCGCAACAGTGACGTCACGGTGTTTATCAACTACAGCGAGGACGACTTTGCTCTTCCAGCGGGAAAGATCATCCTCGATAGTGCTGACAGTAGTGACGGGATTCTCAAGCCTGCTACTGCGGTGTGGTTGGTCTAGTTCTAACCTGCGTAGTTGCTCATGAATGGTCCTGGATCAATCTGGACATCATTCACGTGCACTTCAAAGTGAAGGTGAGAACCTGTTGATTGGCCGGTGCTTCCTACCGCACCAATGACCTGACCGGCACCGACGCCTTGGCCAACACCCACATCTAGACGACTGAGGTGGCCATAGAGGGTATCGAACTGAACACCATTCACGTTATGCGCGATGATGACACAAATGCCCAAGCTGTTATTGGGTGAAGGCTGAGCAGCCTTGACGATTCCGTCGGCAGCAGAATAAATGGGGGTTCCAGTTTCACCTTCAAAGTCAATACCTGCGTGCAGAGAACCCCAGCGGTATCCATAACCGGAAGAAACCTTGGTGTTCGCAAGAGGCCAGTTGATAGAACCACCAGACGCAGGTGGGTTGACGGCTGTCTCTTCACCACACAAACCAGAGTTTCCATAGAACTTGATTGGGGCCGCTTTGGCGGCCAGGGTGACATCTACACCATCGCGAGAAGCGGTCGCAGTCGTTGCGTCTGAATCGACGTTCATGGACTGGCTTGCCAATGACACTTGCTCATCCAAAAATGCCTGCATCTTGATCTTTGCCACGTCGGATTGGGTTAATAAAGCATTCGCGGGAATTGAGATGGACAGTGCAAAAGCGAAGCACGCAACCAAAGCAAGTACAGAAAATACTCGTTGAGAAATCTGGCGGCGTCGGTCCGCTGCACTGCGATCACGTTGACTGCGATTGCTCAAGAATGCAGGGCGTCGTGGGATTGCTCGCTTCACCAATTTGTGAGGTCGCACGCCCAGATCTTCCGAAGCGTTCTCAGCTGCAACAGTTTGAGCAATAGTGAGAGCTGCTGCCGGAACAATAGGTTCTGAGCTCAAAGGAGCTTCGATTAGCTGAGGCTCGGTTTCGCCATGGGCTTCGACGGAAACTTCTTCCTCGGCGGCTGGCACAACAAAGTCGCCGGCAGTTTCAACCTCAGGTTCTGGGGTTGTCTCTTCAACGATGATTTCGGGAACCGAAGCTCGTTCTGGCTCACGCACTGCACTTGGGGCATCTATCGGTTCTGCTTCTGTGACGATCTCAGGGAGAAGAACTTCTTCCTCTCCCTCAGCAGCAGATGAAACAATCTCATGTTCTGGTGCTGATACAGATGGGACAAGTCCTTGTTCCCGCATGCGAAGTTCGCGACGCGTCAAAGGCTGATCACTTGGAAGCGCAACCACAGGCTGTGCTTGGGGCGCTGAAGTTAGTGGCGTGGGGTTGTGAGGTGTCGCAGAAACAGCAGGTTCCTGCACAGGAACATCTTGCTGTGCAGAAACAACGGGGTTGACACCGTTCTTGCGCTCCCACTCACGCAGTTCTCGTCTGGTGAGTCCTGCAGGAGGGGTCAGCGCAGAGCCAGTTGCCGCGGCAACGTTCTCTTCGAATTCTCCGGCCATGCACTCTCATCCAATTTGTGGGCGCGAAAAAGCACCCTCGAAATGTAACGGAATGATTAAGGTTACCCGGCAAGCCTGAGAAACTCCACCGAAAATAGGTCTAACTAGGGGTAAAAATCCTACTTAATCAGGAGTTTTTCAATTTCAGGAAACAGTTGTTTATTCGTTGCCACAAGCATAGATTCGCCCTCAGGAGCCCCGTTGAGACCACCAACGACGGCACCGGCTTCACGGGCAACCAAACTACCGGCTGCATGATCCCAAGGCTTGGTGCCGCGCTCGAAGTAACCGTCAAGCCGACCCGAAGCCACCGCGCACAAGTCCAAAGACGCTGCTCCAGCGCGGCGAATATCTCTCACAGCGGGAAGAATTGTGTTCAATACATGCGCTTGTTCGCTACGAACCTCAGCGCTATAACCAAATCCTGTAGCAAAAAGTGCATGAGCAAGAAGGGTTTCTTCGTTGACTCGCAATTGCGTTGTCGTTCCATTCCATTCTTGGAATGCACCGCCGCCGACGCTTCCGTAATACAAATCTTCGATGGCTGGGTTGTAAACAACACCAGCAAGCTGCTTCCAGCTAGCGGGGTCGGCAACCCCTTCAACCACAGCAATGCTCACCGCATATTGAGGAATGTCATAGAGGTAATTGACGGTGCCATCGATAGGGTCAAGGATCCATGTCAACCCAGATGTTCCTGAGCTATCACTACCCTCTTCACCGTAGAAACCATCCTCGGGACGAAGCTGTGCAAGACGTGCCTTGACGAACTCCTCGCACTCACGGTCTGCCAGTGTCACAACATCAATAGAAGTTGACTTCGTTGCTGCAACCGTCACACCTTCACTGCGTCGACGTGCGACAAGCTCACCCGCTTCAAGAGCAACGGTGCGAGCAATAGCGAGAAGATCGGTCGGAGAAACAGCCATGCTCCAAGGCTACAAGTTGTTTTAGTCGCGGGAGGCCGTATGAATCCTCGCGCGCAAGGGAGAAGCTTCAGGTAGGGAAGTCATGAGTGCAACACCCTCAATCGGCTCTGCCAGTGGGGAGACAAACTGCGCCTGGGGTACGGCATTTACAACGGCGGAAACGAAAGCGTCCTTGAGCATCTCAGCTTTCATAACATTTCCAACCCAGCTAAACAGAGGTGAATCTGAATCACGCAAACCAACTCGTTGAGCAGCCGTCACAGCGGATAGAGCCAACTCATGGCCAGCTGCGTTGACGATTCTGCGAGCTTCTTCATCGTCTTCGGCGAGCTCGATGACTCGCCTAGCGTAAGACGCGATCCTTGCGACGCGGTCATTGCTTGTCTGCAACTCGATGTATGCCTCTTCAGGATGCGAGAAGTTTTCGGTGAGCAAGGAGAGCAAACCGCTTGACGGGATACGGCCGTCGTAAACTCGCATGCCGGCTTCTAACCCTGCTCGACCAATCCAATAGGCAGAACCAGCATCTCCTATGAGATTTCCCCAACCGTCAATGCGCACCATGTCGTTTTCACCGACACCGAGGGTGACCACCCCTGTTCCCACAGCTGTGACAACGCCGATCTGTGTTCCCAATGCACCTAAGAATCCAGTAATCGAATCATGAGCAAGGGACACGTCTCGAACATTGACAGGCAAAAGTTCAAGTAACTCTGCTGGCTTGCTCTGAGCTGTAGTTAGCCCTGTCATCCCTATCGAGAGTGAAACGGGTGCGTTCACTCCATCCAAAGAAGTAGTGATGAACTCCGCTAGCTGAGGAAACAGTTCCCGATCTGTTTTAATTCCCGGAAATTGCTGCAGGGAACGGATCTCCCCATCGATGAGAAGAGTGCGAACACCAGTCTGCCCAGCATCGAGCGCAAGAGTGAGATTCGTTGAAGGTGACGTGTTCATGATTAACCGATCTGCTTAGAGCTCGAGGTGCAAACTTAGAGAGGACTTGATGCTTCGGAATGCTATGCCTGGAAAGCGAGCGTTCCGTCGATGTAGGTTTCGTTTACCACAATCTTGTCCCAGCTAGCTGGGTCTGACGTCCACGGATTACTATCAACCACCGCGTAGTCGGCACGCTTTCCAACTTCCAGTGAACCCCGGTCATCTGCGTGAATCTGCCAGGCAGCATTCGTGGTGATCGCGGCAAGTGCTTGCGCGGGAGTAGCACATTCAGCAGCGTTGAGGACAGAACCATCCGCTTGCAGCTGTCGCAGCACAGCGGTGCGTGCGCTTTGAAGAGGGTGAACCTTGCTCACGTTGTAATCGGAATGAAGGCTAGGGCGAAGCCCTGCTTTATATGCTGATGCAACCCGATCAAGTAGTTGAGCACGCTCCGGGCCAAGGATGGTGTCGCGGAAGGCAGCCCCCCAGTAGTACACGTGGTTCATCAGAAAGCTGGGGCTAATGTTCGCTTTGGCGAGACGAGCAAGGTGGTCATCTGTGGTGAAAGACACGTGCTCGAAACGGTGTCGCAGGTCGTTGGCTCCATAACCAGGAAGAATCTCTTCCATGGCTTCCAACGCCATTTCAACCGCAGCATCACCATTGGTGTGAACCATGATCTGCCAACCGTCATCGAGACCAGCCTTCAACGCACCACGCAAACCTTCTGGAGTCCAGTCGGCGTGACCACCATTGTCTTCGCCGAGGTAGGGCTGTGAGAAGTAGCCGGAGCGGCCTTGGTTAGAACCATCAGCGACAACCTTCCACGCGTCTGCGCGAACCATTTCGTCTCCGCTGAACGGAGTGACACCCGCGTCCTTCCAGGTTTGAGCAACCTCAGCAGGTGTCTTGCCTGCCATGATCGCGAACTGAGCAGTGGAAACTCGAACGGGAAGACGCTTTGCCCCATTCATTTGGTGCAGCAACGCTAACTCACTCACACCAACAAGGCTTCCGGTTCCTGCTTCACGCAGGGAGGTAACACCCTGCTTGGCACACTCCTTCAAAATCTCGGTAATGCCAGCAGCCATATCTGCGGCGGAAGGCTTGGGGAATTTCGCCAACATCATCAACATGGCAGGGATCTCACCAATAACGCCAGTGAGTTTGCCATCTGCACGGAAAAATGTTCCGCCCGGAGGGTCCATAGTCTGGTAGTTGACTCCAGCTAGTTCAAATGCGGCACTGTTGGCATAGAGGTAGTGCATCGACGCATTCATCACAAGGACAGGGTTGTTGGGTGCAATCTGATCCAAAATGTCGCGGGTGAGATCAGGTTCGCCAGGGAACAAGCTGGGGTCAAAAAGCTTTCCGAGGACGTATTGACCGGCAGGGGTTCTAGCAGCTGTTTGCTTGAGGGTGGCGACAACATCATCAAAGGTTGCACACACTTCGTGAGAAACGTCAGTCCACGTGAGGTTGAGTAGTGATGACCAGATGTGCATGTGGGGCTCTATCAAGCCAGGAATGACGACACCCTCTGGCGTGACGGTTGTGGTGGAAGAGTCTGTGAGGCCTTCAACGTCTTTGAGTGCACCTATTCCAATAATCACACCACCAGAAATAGCCATTGCTTCTGCAAGGGGTGCGGCAGGATTCCCTGTGGCAATAGTTCCCACTACAAGTGTCTCTGCGGCGTGGCCAACCTGGAGCCCCGCAGCGTGCTTGGCGGGAGTGATGGTGCTTCCAGCGGTGCTCAGCGCAGCACCTATGTGTTCTCTGGAGAGGGGGTGGGCTGAACAGCATCCTGTAGACATTCGAACTCCTTTGTTTTGTTCTGTGTTCAACGTAGCAGCGAAATCTGATTGACTAAGCCCATGGTTAGACCAGCTCTCAAAGCAAACATCATGTTCTTCTCGAGCATTGTGTTTATGCTCATTCCCACAATTTTGGTTGTGTTGGTCGGGTGGCAATCTGCTGCCTCACTGGCAATGCTTGCGGCCATGGGTGGACTCTTCTCCATGATTGGGTTGCACGGCCGAGGAATGCTACTCCTGGTGATCGCTACGGGAGTTACGACATTTGTCGCCTCATTGGTCAGTAATAATCCATGGGCTTCGGCAGTTTTGATGTTGATCTGTGGCGCTGGCCTTGGAGCCGTCAACAAGTGGGGCCTGTCTTTGTGGAACTTCATGTTCCCTGTCTTCGCTGCTGCAGTTATTGCTCAACCCCCCAAGGTTGCTACAGGAGCTCTCCCCAACGCACTCCTCACCAGTGGAATAGCAATGGGGTCATTGATTCTCGCTGCTGTGCTCACCATGATTCTTGTGAAAGAGCCTCGCCAGAAAGAGATCACGGTTTACCCTCTCAAGGTCAACGTGATGTATGCCGTGAACTTAGGGTTACTTCTCGCTGCCGCCGGCTATTTCAGCTCGATCTACCGCCACGAACAATTAGGTGTGTGGCTCACGCTGACCATCGTGATTATTTTGATCTACCCCTATGCGGGCCAGAGCACGAGCAGAGCTATCCAACGTGCTGCAGGAACAATACTTGGTTTCTTGATAGCTATTGGAGTGGGTGCATCAGGATTGCCCGATTTCCTGTTTTACGCAGCCGCCTTTGTTTTCCTCGAGATTGCACTGTTGATGCGTATTGTTCCTGGCAAGAAGTATTGGGAGTACGTCATGTTCCTCACGCCTGGTGTGGTGTTGATCTCTGGAAAGCCCGCTGAGTTGGCCACTGTCTCACACGATCGCCTCTATGCCACCATCATCGCGGCGGTTGCCTGCCTCCTAGTTCTCGCCATTGAACGAGGCTTGTTTTGGCGAGGCGGCTTAAATAAAAAGCCGGACCTAGCTTCCTAGCTAAAGCCAAAAAAGAACGCCTCCCTAGGGGAGGCGTTCTTTCAATTAGGCAATCAAATAATTAGTTGATTGAATCAATGACACCATTCAACGTCACCGAAGGACGCATGACCTGGTCGACCAGTTCGGTCTTGGGGCGGTAGTAGCCACCAATGTTGACTGGCTTACCCTGAACAGCAATAAGTTCACCAACAATCTGCTCTTCCTGTGAAGCGAGTGCTTCTGCCACGGGAGCGAACCTTGCAGCCAGAGCAGCATCCTCTGTCTGCTTAGCCAATTCTTGAGCCCAGTAGAGGCCGAGGTAGTAGTGGCTTCCTCGGTTGTCGATGGTGCCCACCTTGCGTCCGGGTGAACGGTCTTCCTCGAGGAAGGTTCCCGTTGCACGGTCGAGCGTGTCAGCAAGCACCTTTGCCTGAGTGTTTCCAGTTGTGTCTGCCAAGTGCTCGAGTGACGCGGCGAGCGCGAAGAATTCACCCAGCGAGTCCCAACGAAGGAAGTCCTCTTCGAGCAGCTGCTGAACGTGCTTGGGGGCAGAGCCTCCAGCACCGGTTTCAAACAGTCCACCACCGGCAAGTAGTGGAACAATCGACAACATCTTGGCGCTTGTTCCCACTTCAAGAATGGGGAAGAGGTCGGTGAGGTAGTCGCGCAGAACGTTACCGGTTACCGAGATGGTGTCTTCGCCCTTGCGGATACGAGCAAGTGAGTACCTGGTCGCTTCTGCGGGAGGCATAATCTCGATGGTCAAACCAGTGGTGTCGTGATCGGCGAGGTAGGTCTTGACCTTCTTAATTATCTGCGCATCGTGTGCACGCTTCTCATCAAGCCAGAACACTGCAGGGACGCCTGTTGCACGAGCGCGAGTGACTGCAAGCTTGACCCAGTCGCGAACAGGGATGTCTTTAGTTTGGGTTGCACGCCAAATGTCACCTTTGTCGACATTGTGCGAGATGAGAACTTCTCCGGCAGAGTTGATGATCTCAACTCGTCCAGCGGAAGCGATCTCGAACGTCTTGTCGTGGCTACCGTATTCTTCAGCTGCCTGAGCCATCAAGCCCACATTGGGAACCGTTCCAATGGTGGCGGGATCGAGTGGGCCGTTAGCAATGACGTCTTCAATAGTTGCCTGGTACACACCGGCGTAAGAGGAGTCAGGAATGACGGCAATGGTGTCGTCTTCTCCACCATCAACACCCCACAGCTTTCCACCATTGCGAACCAAGGCCGGCATGGATGCGTCCACGATGACATCGGAAGGAACGTGAAGGTTGGTGATTCCCTTATCGCTGTTGGTGTAGCTCAGGCGTGGGCCTGCAGCAATGGCTGCTGAGAACTCGGCAACAATAGCATCGCCACCAGCAACATCATTGAGTCCAGCCAGAATTGCGCCAAGGCCATCATTGGCGGTTAAGCCTGCTGCCTCGAGCTGTGCTCCGTGCTTGTCGAAAACGCCAGCAAAGAATGCCTTCACAACGTGGCCAAACAAGATGGGGTCAGACACCTTCATCATGGTTGCCTTGAGGTGAACGGAGTAGAGAACGTTATCCTTCTTGGCTTGTTCAAGTGTTTCGGCAAGGAATTCATCCAGTGCAGCCGAGGACATGAATGTGGCATCTACGATTTCACCCTCGAGAACCTTAAGTCCGGACTTCAACACAGTCTCGGTGCCATCAGTTGCGGTGTGCCGGATGGTGAGTGTGTCCGCTGCTGGGAGCACGACTGATTTTTCGTTCGAGAAGAAGTCATCGTGACCCATGGTTGCCACACGGGTTTTTGATCCTGCAGCGAAAGGCTTGTTCACGTGGGGGTGCTTGCGAGCGTATGCCTTCACCGACATCGGAGCACGACGGTCGCTGTTTCCTTCACGAAGTACAGGGTTTACCGCACTACCTTTGATGCGGTCGTAACGTGCACGTGCATCCTTTTCTTCATCCGAGTTGGGCTCGTCTGGATAGTCGGGAACGTCAAATCCTGCTGCCTGAAGCTCGGCGATTGCGCCTTTGAGTTGAGGGATTGATGCAGAGATGTTGGGAAGCTTAATGATGTTTGCTTCGGGTGTCTTTGCCAGTTCACCAAGTTCCTTGAGTGCGTCAGCAACCTGCTGATCTGCGCTGAGTCGCTCTGGGAATGCGGAGAGAATACGACCGGCAAGTGAGATGTCGCGAGTCTCGATAGAAACTCCCGCTGCTTTGGCATATGCCTGGACGATGGGAAGGAATGAAGCTGTCGCAAGCGCGGGTGCTTCATCGGTGTAGGTGTAGACAATGGTCGATTCGTTCACGTACATGCCATTCTTCGTGGGTGTTGGGGCTCAACAATCTCTGCCTCAAGTCTACCTAAAAGTATCTTGATATCGAGCTATTTTTCTTGAGGGCCCTTCGCGGGCAAAGACGAAAGCGCCAGGACAAAAGTCCTGGCGCTTTCGGTTGGTTCAGTTATCCAAATTTGGGAGCCGTGAGTTTCTTTCGTGGCCACCAGAACTTGTCCCCTGTCATGAATGCCAGGGCTGGAACGATCACTGTTCTTACCAAGAGGGTGTCCAGCAAAACACCAATACCGACGATGATGCCGATCTGGTAGAGAGCGATCAGAGGCAAGACACCGAGAACCGCGAATACCGCTGCGAGCAAAATACCCGCACTGGTAATCACGCCACCAGTTGTTGCAAGGGCGCGAATCATGCCCTCCTTTGTGCCAAAGTGCACTGCTTCTTCTTGGGCTCTGGCAACAAGGAAGATGTTGTAATCAACACCCAAAGCAACCAGGAACAGGAAGGAGAAGAGGAACACACTCAGATCAAGCGCGGGGATTCCTAACACGTTGGTGAACAACAGCCATGCTGCTCCCTGAGCTGCGAAGAAGGATGCCACAACTGTGAGCAGCAACAGGATTGGTGCTACTAAAGCCCTCAACAAGAAGACAAGAACACCAAATACGAGTAGCAGAATGAGTGGAATCACAATCATCTGGTCGTGTGCATAAGCGGTGCGAACATCGAGTTGTTCAGCGTCGAGTCCACCGACGAGAGCATCTGCGCCGTCAACGGTTGCCAGCTCAGTGCGCAGGTCCTTGATGGACTGATATGCCTCTTCAGAGCCTGGTTCGCCGTCCAAGATCACATCGATGCGGGCGATGGAATCGTTCTGTGAAACTTCAGTTGCCGACGCAACACCGCTCACTGTTTCTGCAGCTGCAATTGCTTTGTCAGCACTGTCTTTGTTCACAATTACGATCGTGGGAGTGGTTGCACCCGCGGGGAATGCTTCGGCAAGGACTTCCTGACCATAAACAGCCTCAGGCTTAACTCGGAATTGTTCAGTGCTGGACAGACCAACCTTGATTCCAGTTGCCCCCAGAGCGAGGGCAAATAGGATTCCAAATCCAACGATGGAGATGATAACCGGACGCTTGGCAACGCCGCGTCCGAGCTTGCCCCACACACCGTTGAGTGATTTGTTCTCTGCGCCAAGCTTGGGAACGAATGGCCAGAACAGTCCTCGACCAAATACCACCAGTGATGCTGGTAGGAAAACCAACGCGGCAATCATGGCAATCACAATTCCGGTTGCACATACAAGACCCAGTGCACGGTTTCCCCCCAGCTCAGCAAGGGTGAGGGTCAGCAACGCCAAAGTCACCGTAGAACCGGAGGC
Source organism: Aurantimicrobium minutum (assembly GCF_002355535.1). Classification (NCBI taxonomy): domain Bacteria; kingdom Bacillati; phylum Actinomycetota; class Actinomycetes; order Micrococcales; family Microbacteriaceae; genus Aurantimicrobium; species Aurantimicrobium minutum. The sequence continues at coordinate 1,576,956 of NZ_AP017457.1, read as the reverse complement.
AATGATTGCGGGGCCCGCACCGCGCAAAGCGGCGGCCATTGCAACGTGACGATCTTCATTGCGGAGAAGTTCTTCACGGTAGCGGGCAATAAGTAGCAGGGCATAGTTCGTTCCCGCACCAAATACAAGAACAGACAAAATACCCGTGACGGAACCATCAGGAACAATTCCAAAAGCAGTTGCAACATTTCGGCCAACCTGGCCAGCAACACCATCTGCGGTTCCCACTACCAAGAGCGGAACAATCCACAGAACAGGTGAGCGATAGGTCACAATCAGCAGAACTGCAACAACAATCACTGTGAAGAGCAACAGTGTGAAGTCTGCTCCAGCGAAAACACCAACCAGGTCAGCTTGGAATCCCTCAGGCCCTGTGACATAGGTGGTGATTCCGCTCGGCAGACCCTCTTGAGCGGTGGCACGAATTTCCTTGATGCGCTCGGAAACAACCTCAGTCTCATCGCTCTTTTCCAAAGGAATGGTCACGACTGCAGTGGTGTTGTCCTCAGAAACAATTGCTGGAGGAACGAAAGGCTTGCCGTTGACTTCTGCGTTTGTGAATTCGGTGAATTGCTCGTTCACACCACCCGTGGGGAGCTGAACAATGGGGTTAAAGGTTCCCTGTAACCACTCAAGTTGAGAATCGGTGAAAGTACTGTCTGATTTGTAGACGACAACAGCAGCGGTGGAATTCGCCCCAGGCAAATCCTTCACAGCTTCATTGACCAATGATGTCTCGCTGTCAGATGGGAGCCCGTTTGTTGGGTTTGTTTCTGTCGTGGCTGCGCGGAATGGTCCCAGCGCTAATGCCGCCAAAATGAAACCCACAACGATGGTGGCCCAGGCAGTTTTTCTACCGGTAATGAATGAGATGAGACGATTCATGAATTTCCTTGAGTTGTGACAACCTTCGACACAGTTGGCTAAATGTAGTCAACTTAATTCGACAGTCGAACTATTCGATAGCTAAAATATATAACAATGAGTGAACAAAGCCAAACAGAACCAGCCATGTATGGCCACCGCGCCACACGGCTGCTTCGCTCTGTCATTCAAGAGAGTGAAGAATACTCAAAAACTGTTGGCCAACATCTGATGGTTAATCAGACTGATCTCCAAGCAATGACGCATCTCATTGAAAATGGACCGATGTCCGCAGGAGACCTTGCCAAGTCTGTCGGGCTCAGCCCCGCGGCAGGCACCACCATGATTGACAGGCTTGTTGAGGTTGGCCACGTCTCACGAGAATCTCATCCCACAGACCGCAGGGCGGTGGTTGTTGTTCCCAACCCTCAATCTGTTGCAAGTGCATGGCAAAGAATCATGCCTTTGATTAGTGCCAGTGAAACTATCCTCGATGACATGAACGAGGAAGAACGAGCCGCAGTGGAAAAGTACCTTGCCCTGATGCTGACGGCATACAAAGCAGAAGCTGAAAAATAGCGAATGAAAAAGCCTCCCGAGTTGGGAGGCTTTTTTTATTGTGGCAAGTGAGGGATTCGAACCCCCGAAGGCTGAGCCGTCTGATTTACAGTCAGATCCCTTTGGCCGCTAGGGTAACTTGCCGTTGCGAACCTCATTGATTACTCAAGAGCGCCTCTCAACAATACCGGGCTGATGCGATTGTCGAAAATCGAAGTGAGTTATTTGGCTTTTTCGGCGTACTCTTTGGCTTTATTAGAAACGTCTTTAGCGTAAGTATTTGAGGCGTTGTATCCCCGGAGAGCCTTGCGCCACCCTTCAGGTGTGGAGAGGTCTCCCCCGCTGAAACAGAGATAACGGCCGGCTGCAAATGCAGAGTCATCAATGTTTTGGCCATCTTCAATTCCGTCTCCGTTACCGTCGCTATGCCAGGCAGCCCAGGTTGGTGGGATGAATTGCATGGGGCCAACAGCACGGTCAAATTCTGCAGTGCCGTCAAAGTTTCCGTCATCAAAATCGGGGAGGGCTTTGGTGTTGTTTTTGCCATCGAGAGGAATGCCATAAATTGGCTCACTCATATTTCCGTTGCTCTTGACCTTGCCACCAAAAATGGTTCCGTGTCGAGATTCCACCCAACCAATTCCGGCAAGAGTGTTCCACGACAACTTGCACTCTGGCTTATAGGCGTTCAGCTGCAGCGCAACACCGGCATAAGCGGTGAGCACGCGCTTTGGGATTCCCGTTTTTTCTGACGTGGCTTTGACCCACGCAGGATCTGCCAAGCCTGCAACGGGTGAGTTAGCTAAGTCATAGTTGGTGACTCCCTCCTTCACGGGAGGTAGCGCGGCTGCCTCGGGAAGGAGAGAAATCGCAAACTCATCTACGGTCGGGGTGGGGGTAGGGGTTGCCGTGGGGGTGTTCTCAGCAACTGACGATTGGCCGCCGACGCATGAGGTGAACCACCACATTCCCAGCACAAACACCGCAAACACCGTGAGTGTGCGGTTACGTCGTACCCGTTTGGAAGCCATGTACTTCCATTCTGAGGGGCACAGCTGACAATCTGCCGAAGGCTGGGCTTAGATAACATGGACTCATGGCAGATTCATCATTTGACGTAGTAAGCAAGGTCGACAAAATGGAGACCGATAACGCACTCAACCAAGCAGTTAAAGAGGTTGAACAGCGTTATGACTTCAAGAACGTAGGCGCATCCATCGAATGGAGCGGCGACAAGATTCTGATGAAGGCAAACTCGGAAGAACGAGTCAAAGCCATCCTCGACGTTTTCGAACAGAAGCTGATCAAGCGCGGAATCTCATTACGCAGTCTTGACGCAGGTGACCCCTTCCCCTCGGGTAAAGAATTCCGCATCGAAGCCAAAATGAAAGAAGGCATCGATCAGGAAAACGCAAAGAAGGTTACCAAGCTCATTCGCGACGAGGGCCCCAAGTCTGTTAAAGCACAGATTCAAGGTGACGAGGTACGTGTTTCTTCAAAGAGCCGCGACGACCTGCAAGCAACCATGGCCCTGCTCAAAAATGCAGACCTTCCGGTTGCTTTGCAGTTCGTAAACTTCCGCTAAACCTTCCGGCTTATTTGAAGCCCAGTATCTGTTCTCCCCATGCCTTACGGATATCACCATCGGGGTCATTCTCGATGGAGTCGGTTGCGTTAATAATCAGTGTGCTTCGGGTCTTCTCGTCATAACGAGGCCACTGAAGATCCTGACCTGTTTCACTGTCTACGGTCACCGGATTACTCGTCCGAGCAAAACTGAGCCACCTGGCTTGAATACGGCGTGAAATCTTCTTAGCTTCTTTGAGGCCACCGAGTCGGAACTGCAGTGCCTTCTTATTCATCTTCTCTGGCAAGGTGCCAAAGACATAGGGCAGCTCAGTAGCGTGACTTGCCCCAATACCCAGCAGTTTCATCAAGGGTGGTGCCTGGTCGAACCGATACATCCACGTTGGCGCCACCCGTGAGTGTGCCTCAGCAACCCATATTGACGGCATGCGGAATCCTGCGTCTCGAGAGATTTCCATGGCTCCCTTTTGTTTCGGGAACTCGGGGTAGGCGCTCAGAATTCTCTCTTCATCAAAGTCTTTACCGGGGTGATCCTTGGCGACCAAATCAAACATCTCTTGAATGCTGGATTCGCTGATGGGCATCAACGGAGATTTCATCATTTTGAACAAAGCGGCTTCATCCTTGTTTGTTCCAATGATGAGGGGAACCTTGTGTTGGTTGCCATCGCGGAAAGTTTGAACGGGGTAGTGCGGCACAAATGTGCCGTCCACTACCGGAGCAAATGCAACTGTTCCAGGCCAGGTCAGTGCCACATGATCAAGCAATTTCGTTGTGAAGGATGCCAATGTCTTGGCATCAGTCTGGCGCAGATATCTTGGGGCCTCTTCAGCAGTGACACCCATCAGGTCGAGATAGGCATGAGCAACCAAAGCTGCGCGTTCTGGTTTGTAGACGCTCGTGGCGGGCGAGCTTTCTGCAATAGCGCGGTGGAAGAGCCCTTTGGCTTCAGGCATTGTCATGAGAGTAGTCACACAACCGCCACCTGCGGATTCGCCAAAGATGGTGACGTCCTCAGGATCACCTCCAAAGGCTGCGATGTTGTTTTTGACCCAGTTCAACGCGAGCACTAAATCGGTCAGTCCCATGTTGTTCTCGAAACTGGGATCGAGCGAACTGAAATCGAGCCATCCCAGTGCACCAAGTCGATAGTTCACGGTGACGATAATGACATCGCCATTTTCTGCCAGGGAACGGCCGTTATAAACAGCCTGGGAAGAAAAACCGATGAAATATGCTCCGCCGTGGATCCAGAACATGACGGGCTTGGGCTTATCTCCGGGTTTGGGGATTGGTGCCCAAATATTCAGATTGAGACAATCCTCATTAATCTCAACTCCCGTGGGGATAGGGATGAGCTTGGTAGGTTCCTGAGGCGCAATGTTTCCAAACTCGAGTGCGTCCCGAGTGCCCTGCCACGGTTCAACCGGTAACGATCTGCGGTAGCGAAGCTCCCCCACAGGAGCTTTTCCATAGGGCACACCTAACCAGCGGTGTGTGTTTCCATCTTGGGTGCCGCGCACTACTCCAGCTGTTGTGGCAACGAGCAGAGAGGGGTCAGAAAAAGCGTCCATGTTCTAAAGGTATGCCTTCAACCAGCGGGTAAGTTCAGCAAATGCTTTCTGCCGCACGGGACGCGCAGAAAGGATGACATCATGCATAGCGTTCTCGATACGGGACAAGGTGACGAGTTTCCCCAGATGGTGAACGCGGGCAGCCACGATGTTCACATCGATGGCCACGTCTGCTTTCTTCAGTTCTGGGCTCCATCTGGGCACCAGCAAACTCTTGGTGGATAACCAGGTAAAAACCGGCGCATCAATATCTAAGCCGGCAGCAACTTTGGCGTGGCCTGTCAATATCGCGTTTAACCAGGCAGGACGAACGGGAAAACCGTGTTCTGGGCGCCAGTCAAGATTGAATTCCCATTCACCATCTTTATGAATATCGATGGTGCGTGAATAGAAACCAAAGTCAATACTCGGCATCTTGGTTTTAGGGTTGAGTTTCGCTCCCGCACGCAAGGCGGGCGTCACCAGTGCTCGTGCCGCAGCAGTGAGCTGATACTCCAACCAGGGGCTATTAAGCACAACTGCATCGGCGCGGCCAGGATTGCGATCTGCCCACAAGCTCAACACCAGTCCGCCGGTGGAGTGGCCCATTAATACAAGTTTCCTCCCAGCAGCAGCTCGAGAGTCAGAGTGTGACTTCTCGGTGCCGTGTCCCATCACTTCAAGTGCCAGCTCGATTTCTTCGTCATAGTCAGACAGGTCTTCAATAAAACCTTCGGATTGACCTGGTCGAATACTCCGGCCATATTTGCGCAAGTCGAGTGCATAAAACTGGGCTCCCTGCGAGCGCCAATACTCCGCCAAGTTCTTTTGGAAGAAATAATCTGACCAGCCATGGATGTAGAGAACATCGGTATTGGTTGCAACCTGCTCTGCTTTACCCACTAAACGTGAAAAGAAGGATGGCACCTTCGGAGGAAGTGCTTTGACCAGGGTTGCGACCACTTCACCCTCGGCGTCAGGTTTGAGTTCGAGGGTTGCCTGCAAATACCCAATACCTAATACGTCGGGTTTCCAGGTGACTGACTTATCCACATTTCCATTGTGTACCCGAAATATGTTGTGGGACTGTGAATTCACGGATTAGCATCATATAGTGAGGAAATCCTCAGTAAATATGGATACGAACTATCAATTTCGCCAGTAAATTCTCAAATTTGCTACTTATTTCGTATCCGCAAAGGAAAATGATGATCGACAGAAACCGTTTAGCTGAACTCTTTGACCGCGAGCGCGCCACATTCACAGCCGCGCACCCCAAGTCACAGGCCGCCTACGAGAACGCTACCCACCTCTTTGGCCGCGTTCCCATGACCTGGATGAACAAGAAAGCTGGTGGCTTCCCCATTTATCTCGACCGCGCCAAAGGAAACCGCGTGTGGGATATTGACGGACACGAATACATTGACTTTGCTCTTGGAGACACCGGCTCGATGGCAGGTCACTCCAACCCTGACGTTGTCGCCGCCATAAAAAAGCGTGTCGACGAGCAAGGTGGTCTCACCACCATGCTTCCCACCGAAGATGCCGAGTGGGTGGGTGCAGAACTGTCACGCCGCTTCGGAATGGATAAGTGGAGCTTCTCTCTCACAGCAACTGATGCGAACCGTTGGGCTATCCGATTGGTACGTGCACTGACCGGTCGCAGCAAAATCCTGTTCCACTCTTATTGCTACCACGGTTCAGTTGATGAGTCCTTGATTGTGGTGGGACCTGACGGTCACGGAATGAGTCGACCAGGCAACGTGGGTGAACCCGTAGATGTCACGATGACCAGCCGTGTTGCAGAGTTCAATGATCTCGAGATGCTCGAGCGTGAATTGGCCAACGGCGATGTTGCGGCTGTACTCATCGAGCCAGCTTTGACCAACATCGGTATTGTGCTTCCAGATCCTGGTTACCACGAAGGTGTTCGTGCACTCACTCGCAAATACGGAACCCTGCTCATCATCGATGAGACTCACACGTTCTCTGCAGGCCCCGGTGGTATGACCCAGCGTGACAACCTGGAGCCTGACATTGTGATTATTGGTAAGTCCATTGCCGGCGGTATTCCCACCGGTGCCTACGGCCTCAGTGCAGACTTCGCCGAGAAAGCCTTGGCTCGCACCGACCTCGACTTGGTCGACATGGGTGGTGTGGGTGGAACTCTTGCAGGTAACCCTCTTTCTGTTGCCGCGATGCGCGCAACTCTCGAAAACGTCCTCACTGAGGAAGCTTTCGAGAAGATGATTGCCACCGCCACCGTATTCAACGATGGCGTGCAGGCTCTCTTTGACAAGTACGACCTACCCTGGTCGATCAACCAGTTGGGCGCACGGGCTGAGTACCGTTTTGCGAAGCCCTACCCCAAGAACGGTACTGAGGCGAACGCCGCTGCCGACGGTGAGCTCGAAGACTTCCTTCACCTCTACCTTGCTAACCGAGGCATTTTGCTGACCCCATTCCACAACATGGCCTTGATGTGCCCCACCACCACGGTGGAGGACGTCCAGAAGCATCACGAAGTTTTCGAAGAAGCAATCAAAGAATTGTTGGGACAATAGCCTCATGACTGAATCACCATTAATGCACCCTGCCGATAATGCGACCGTTCGCGAGGCAGACATTAGTAACGTCTTCCACTCGTGGTCTGCGCAGGGAACTCTTGCTCCCTTCGTGATTGCTGGAGGGAAGGGTGCCCGGGTGTGGGATTACGAGGGCAACACCTACCTCGACTTCTCCTCCATGTTGGTGAACGTCAACATTGGCCATCAGCACCCCAAGGTGATTGCCGCCATCAAAGCACAGGCGGATGTGCTCACCACTGTGGCGCCAGCACACGCGAACAATGTTCGCGCGCTGGCAGCACAGAAAATCCTCTCTCACACACCGAAGGGTTTTGAGAAAGTCTTCTTCACCAATGGTGGTGCTGACGCGAATGAGAACGCCATTCGCATGGCTCGCCTGCATACTGGTCGCGACAAGGTGATCTCGTTCTACCGCTCCTATCACGGCAACACTGGTGCTGCAATTGTGTCCACCGGTGACTGGCGCCGTATTCCAAACGAATACTCACGTGGCCACAAGCACGTGTTCGGCCCCTACCTCTACCGTTCCGAATACTGGGCAACCACCCCGGAACAAGAATCAGAGCGTGCTCTTCACTTCCTCGAGCGCACCATTCAAGCAGAAGGCCCTGCAAGTATTGCGGCCTTCCTGATTGAATCTGTTCCTGGCACCGCAGGTATTCTTACTCCTCCTCCTGGCTTCCTCAAGGGTGTTCGCGCTCTGGCCGATAAGTACGGCATCGTGCTCATCTTGGATGAGGTCATGGCTGGCTTTGGTCGCACCGGTGAATGGTTCGCTTTCAACGCGTTCGATGTGGTTCCTGACCTCATCACCTTCGCCAAGGGCGTGAACTCTGGCTACATCCCTGTTGGTGGAGTCATCATCAACAGCGAGATAGCTCACGCCTTCGACGAGCGTGTCTTCCCAGGTGGTCTCACATACTCAGGCCACCCTCTCGCCTGCGCAACAATTGTTGCCACCATCGAAGCAATGGAAGAAGAGAAAGTTGTTGAGAACTCCAAGCACATTGGTGCAACGGTTCTGGGCCCCGGTCTGAACGCTCTCAAGGACAAGCACCAGATCATTGGTGATGTCCGTGGTTCAGGTGTGTTCTGGGCTGTGGAGTTCGTGGCTAACCGCGAAACCAAAGAGCCCGTTGACGCGGCCTGGATGGGCAAGCTCAAGGCAGCTCTCATGGCTCACAAGTTGCTCCCCTTCATGGCCGATAACCGTCTCCACGTTGTTCCCCCGTGCGTGGTCACGGAAGACGAAGCACGTGAAGGTCTTGCCATCATTGATGCAGTTCTCACAGAGTTGAGCTAACAATACCCAAGGAATGACGATGGGTGTTCGTTACACAACCGAGGTTCTGGGCGAAGGAAACCACGCCTCTCTGTTGATTCCGGACTCGGTACTCGCCGATTTGGGAACGAATAAACGCGCCCCAGTGAAAGTGACCATCAATGGCCACACTTACCGAAGCACGGCAACAGGAGTGGCGGGAGAATGCAGGGTTGTCTTCCCTCAGAAAGAACGAACTGCTGCAGGTGTTTCTTCTGGCGAAACAGTAACTGTCGATCTCGAGCTTGATGCCGGATATCGAGAAGTCGAAATTCCACCAGAGCTTGTATCTGCATTGGATGAGCACAACCTAACAGAGGTGTTCGCCAAGCTGAGCTACTCCCACCGGCGTGAATATGCGAGAGCAGTATCCGAGGCCAATGCCCCAGAGACAAAAGAACGAAGGGTGCTCAAAGCGATCGAGAAAATCTCGAACTTGGCATAATGAAACCCCCTCCACGGAGGGGGTTTCATTACTTGAGTTGAGTGGTTATCCGAAGCGACCAGAGATGTAGTCCTCAGTTGCTTGAACGTGAGGGTTCTCAAAGATCGTGGTGGTGTCATCGAATTCGATGAGCTTTCCTGGTTCACCGGTGCCGGCAATGTTGAAGAAAGCGGTCTTGTCTGACACACGCGATGCCTGCTGCATGTTGTGGGTCACGATGACGATCGTGTACTTGGCCTTGAGCTCTTCGATGAGGTCCTCAATGGCCAGGGTTGAGATGGGGTCCAGTGCCGAGCAGGGTTCATCCATGAGGATGACCTCAGGTGACACCGCAATCGCACGAGCAATACACAGACGCTGTTGCTGACCACCTGAAAGACCAGAACCGGGAAGATCCAAACGGTCCTTCACTTCTTTCCAGAGATTGGCACCCTTGAGCGACTTCTCAACAAGGGTGTCGGCATCTGATTTTGAAATCTTTTTGTTGTTGAGCTTCACACCCGCGAGGACGTTGTCTTTGATCGACATGGTGGGGAAGGGGTTGGGGCGCTGGAAAACCATACCGACCTGACGGCGAACCATCACGGGGTCAACATCTGGGTCATAGAGGTTTTTGCCGTCAATGAGGACTTCACCCTCAACGGTGGCACCGGGAATCACCTCGTGCATGCGGTTGAGGGTGCGCAAGAAGGTCGACTTACCGCAACCGGAAGGGCCAATAAAGGCAGTGACAGTCCGTGGCTCGATAGTGAGCGAGACGTCTTCGACGGCCTTGAACTTGCCGTAGTAAACGTTGAGGTCTTTGACTTCGATGCGCTTAGACACAGGTTTTCCTTCTGGTGTGGTGAAACTTAGCGGAGGCCCTTAGGAGCCAGGAGTTTAGAGACGAGTCGGGCGATAAGGTTCAACGCCATCACGATCAAGATCAGGACCAAAGCACCAGTCCAGGCGCGGTCAATATAAGCCTGAGCATCTGAACCCTGGCTGGCGTATTGGGTGTACACGAACACAGGCAGTGTTGCCATGCGGTCTGAGAACAGGTTGTAGTTCATACTCGTACTCATACCCACGATGATGAGCAGCGGTGCTGTTTCACCAATGATGCGTGAGATTGACAGCATCACACCGGTAATGATTCCCGCGATAGAGGTGGGAATCACGATTTTGACAATCGTCAGCCACTTGGGAACGCCCAGTGCATAGGACGCTTCGCGCAGCTCGTTCGGAACTAGCTTGAGCATTTCTTCGGTGGAGCGAACGACAACAGGAATCATGAGGATGGACAGTGCAACCGCACCACCAATACCGAAACGAATTCCGGGACCAAAGAAGATTGCAAACAGTGCGAAGGCGAACAAACCGGCAACAATCGACGGAATGCCCGTCATCACATCGACGAAGAAGGTGATTGCTTTAGCCAGGCGGCCCTTGCCGTATTCAACAAGATAGATTGCGGTCATAATTCCGATTGGAACCGAAATGATGGTCGCTGCCAACGTAATCTCTAAGGTTCCCACGATGGCGTGAAGTCCACCACCTCCGGCGCCTACGATGTTGCGCATAGAGGAGTTGAAGAAGGTGGCATCGAAACGAGGAAGACCGTTGACCACTGCGGTGTAGACCAAAGAAATCAAGGGCAGCAAAGCGACGATGAAAGCCGTGGTAACCAGACCTGTAGCAAGGCGATCAGATGCTTTACGACGCCCCTCTACGATGCGGGAAAGAATGTAGGAAAGGAGAACAAAAAGCACTGCTGACACAAAGACCGCAGCAACAATGTTGAATCCTTCGGAGATGCCAGCCGCCATGAGGACACCGAAGACACCGAAAGCAACAAGACCGCTCACACCAGCGGTGGCCCACAGCGTGAGTTTGGATAGCCGACGAGCGCTGGTCGGAGCAGGAACAACGAGGGCGGTCATTAGTTAGCTCCCGAGAATGCTTTGCGGCGGTTAATGACCATGCGAGCGAGCGAGTTCACCAGCAGAGTAATGAGGAACAAAATCAATCCGGTAGCAATCAAGACGTTAACACCCAGATCGTGAGCTTCAGGGAAGTTCAGGGCGATGTTTGCAGCGATGGTGGTGGGGTTTTGTGATTGCAGAAGAGCGAAAGAAATAATCACCGATGGCGAGAGCACCATTGCGACAGCCATGGTCTCACCGAGAGCACGACCAAGACCAAGCATGGTTGCTGAGATTATTCCAGGGCGGGCAAAAGGAAGCACTGCGGTCTGAATCATTTCCCAGCGTGTGGCTCCCAACGCGAGGGCTGCCTCTTCATGCAGAACGGGGGTTTGAAGAAAAATTTCACGAGTAATCGCTGTGATGATGGGCAAAATCATGACGGCCAGAACAATGGCCACGGTCAGAATGGTTCGTCCAGTTCCAGAGACAGGGCCTGCGAAGATCGGAATCCAGCCGAGGTTATCGACCAACCAGGAGAAGAACGGCTGAACAGCTGGAGCCAGAACAGTAATTCCCCAGAGGCCAAAAACGACCGAAGGTACTGCAGCAAGAAGGTCAATGACGTAACCGAGACCTTGGGCGAGCTTGCGCGGTGCGAAATGCGAAATAAAGAGCGCAATACCGATTGCAAACGGAACAGCTATCAGGAGCGCTAGTGCTGCAGCCCAGACTGTTCCGAAAACGAGAGGAAAAACATATGCCCAGAATCCCTCGCCCTTACCTACCTTGGACGGATCAGCGATAAATGCCGGGATACTTTGAGCGATGAGGAAGATGGCAACAGCAGCGAGAACGGCGAGGATTATGGATCCTGCAACGAGGCTAGAAGTGGAGAAGACTTTATCTCCTCGGCGACTGGGTGCTTTGACCTGAGTCGGTTCTTGAACGTCGATAGCCACGAGTCCTTCTTACTGCAAAATTGTGGATTTGGGTAATGCCCAGCCTAGAGAATCTGATGATTCCCCAGGCTGGGCATTAGAGGTTGTTACTTGATTGCAGAGACGATGGCAGTTGCCTGCTTGGAAACTGCTGCATCTAGAGGTGCTGAGCCAGCAGCTGCAGCTGCGTCTGCCTGACCCTGTGCGCTGAGAATGTAGGTGAAGTATGGCTTCACCAGGTCAGCGACACCGGCCTCAGCGTACTCGTTGCAACCAATGAGGTAAGAGACGAGAACGATGGGGTAGTGAGTTGGGTCGGTGGTGGTGCGGTTGATGCTGATAGCCATGTCGGTGTCTGCACGACCGTCAACTGGCTTGGATTCAGCGACAACTGCAGCAGCAGCTTCTGGGGTGTACTTGATGAACTTGTCGCCAACTTTGATGTTGGCGATACCAAGCTGACCTGCCTTGGAAGCGTCAGCGTAACCGATAGTTCCAGTTCCGTTCTTGACTGCGTCGACTACACCGGATGTACCCTGTGCACCTTCACCGGTCTGGAAGGGGAAGGTATCAGCTGGTTTGTCAATTACCCAGTCAGCCTTTGCAGTCTGGAAGAGGTAGTCAGAGAAGTTCTTAGTGGTACCCGAGTCATCTGAACGGTGAACAGCGGTGATAGCAAGGTCTGGGAGTTTTGCCTTTGGGTTCAGTGCTGAGATTGCTGCATCGTTCCAGTTGGTGATTGAACCAGAGAAGATCTTCGCAATGGTAGATGCGTCCAGGTTGAGGTCAGTAACTCCATCAACGTTGTAAATCACAGCGATAGGTGAAATGTAGGCGGGAACCTCGAAAGGTGCGGTTCCAGGAGCACATGCTGCGAAAGTACCAGCAAGCTCTTCGTCCTTGAGGTAGGAGTCAGAACCAGCGAAGTTGGATCCACCCGCGATGAAGGTTTCGCGACCGGCACCAGATCCGGAGGGGTCATAGGTGATGGTGACGCCGGGGTTCGCAGTCTGGAATGCTGCAATCCATGCTTCCTGAGCAGATCCCTGGCTGGATGCGCCTGCACCTACCAGAGTTCCAGTGAGGTCACTGGTGGAAGAGCCTTGCTCGTTAGCAGCACAAGCACTGAAAGCAAGAGCAGTGGTTGCTGCGATAGCAATGGCTGCCATGGGGCGGCCGAAACGTGTGATGTTCACGTGTAATCCTTTCGGGATTTTCTTCTTGGTGTGAGGAATCGTTGTGATTCCTAAATTCACGTTATGGGACGTGGGTGACGTGATGGCACACGCAAGGTAAACAGTTGGTGAACGATGATAAATGTCATGAAAACAAGAAAGACCCGCGAATTAATCGCGGGTCTTTTCTCTAAGCATTTACGCCTTAGATTCAGTGATTTCGTCGATATCTGGTGCCCATTCTCCGGTGGAGAGGTAGGCAACCTTACGAGCAATCGAAATAGCGTGATCCGAGAAGCGCTCGTAGTAACGGCTGGCCAGCGTGGCATCTACGGTGTCCATAGAAGTTCCCGCCCAAGTATCAGAAAGTACCTTGTCAAAGACAGAAAGGTGAAGCGAGTCAATCTTGTCGTCAAGATCGCGAATCTTTTCCAGCTGCTTAAGTTCTTGAGACTTGAGCATCTTGATGAGCTTCTCAGCGATCTGGATGTCTATTTCGCCCATTTCTTTGAAGGTGGTGCGAAGACCCTTCGCAATCACCTTGTCAGGGAAGCGGTATCGAGTGAGCTGAGCGAGGTGCTCGGCCATGTCACCCATGCGCTCGAGGTTCGCGCTCATGCGCAGTGCGCTTACAACAACACGGAGGTCGCGAGCAACAGGCTGTTGGCGAGCAAGAATTTGAATTGCAAGTTCGTCAAGTGTCAGAGCCAACTCATCGATGTGAGCATCCTCTTCAATAACTTCCTCGGCAAGAGTGATGTCGCTGTCTTGAAAAGCAGTGGTGGCCTTGCGCATTGCTTCTGCAACAAGCTCGGCAATCTCTACTAGACGCTGCTGAACTTCCTGAAGTTCTTGCTGAAACACGTCGCGCATGTGAATTCCTTATACATAGTTTTTATCAACCGCTATCTCAGTAAGCCCTGTGACAGTGAAGTTGAGTTGTCACACAGGTTAACGAAAAGAGCGAGTCAGGTTAACAGTTGACTTTCCAAGCCTACTCCTGCCTATTTTCTTTTTGAGGGAAGGCAAAGGTGGGTTAGCGTTAGAGCATCATGTCTGCCCCATTGATCTTGCTCGCCATTGGTGTAGGAGCTGTCGCGGGCGCGGCGATTGTTCTTCTCATCATCTGGGTGCTGCGTCAGCGCGAAGAAGAAGCCGAACGTTCCTCCAATGATCTGCCACGTGGTGTTGCACAAGTAGTCAGCAGGCTCGATGGCGCTGTCTTTGTTGTGGACAAATCCCTCAACGTCCTCACTGCATCTGAGGGTGCGAGCATTCTCTCTATTGTGGGTCAAGGCCGGATCCTTATTCCTGAGATTGTCTTGATTGCCGAGGCCGCGCTCAAGGGTAACGATGTCCGCGAAGACGACATGGAAATTGCTCGCGGGCCTTTGGGCGATGCCACCTTGACGGTCTCTGTTCACGCATCTCCCTTTAGAAGCCGTTTTGTTCTTATCAGTGTGGTTGACCGTGGCGAGTTCAAGCGCCTTGACGATATTCGTAGAGAATTTGTGGCCAATGTCAGCCACGAACTCAAGACCCCAATTGCATCGGTAGGTCTGCTCGCTGAAGCACTTCAGGAAGCAGCTGACGAGCCAGAGACGGTTCGTCACTTTGCTGATCGCTTGGGCACCGAGGCCAAGCGCTTGGGTGATATCACTCGTGAAATTATTGAGCTTTCTCGCCTCCAGGCAGAGGGTGCATTGGCTGATTTTGAACAGGTCACCATTGGGGACATTGTTGAACAAGCCATCGATTACAACCGAGTGGTTGCAAAGGCTCGCAAGATCAAACTTGTCAGCGGAGGCGAGCTCGACAGCACCATCTATGGAGACCCTGCACGGCTAGTGGTCGCGGTAAGCAACCTCATCGCCAATGCCGTGCACTACTCCCCTGACAAATCACAGGTCGGTATTGGTGTTGTCAGACGTAATTCTTTCGTGGAGATTGCTGTCACAGACCAGGGCATTGGTATGACCAAAGAAGAGGTCGAACGTGTTTTTGAGCGTTTCTACCGAACCGACCAAGCTCGTTCTCGCTCCACGGGCGGAACTGGTCTTGGCCTGAGCATTGTGAAACACATTGTTTCTAACCACGGTGGTGACATCCGAGTCTGGTCTTCACCAGGTAAGGGTTCCACCTTCACTATTCGCATCCCCGAAGCAACCCAGTAAGGATAACTTGTGAGCCGCATACTCCTTGTCGAAGACGAAAGCGCACTGAGCGAGCCTCTAGCCTTTTTGCTGACACGCGAAGGCTTCGAGGTTGAGATTGCCGAGGACGGTCAGCAGGCACTTGATGTCTTTGCAAACGGCTCCTTCGACATCATCCTGTTGGATCTCATGATTCCCCATGTTCCTGGAACCGAGGTGTGTCGACAGATTCGCACCACCTCAAACATTCCCATCATCATGCTCACTGCCAAAGACACTGAGGTGGACAAGGTCGTGGGATTGGAACTGGGAGCAGATGACTACGTCACCAAGCCCTACTCAACACGTGAACTTCTCGCCCGCATTAAAGCTGTGCTTCGACGCAATGTTCGCGAAGAAGACAGCAACGATGACGGAGTCATCGACATTGCTGGAATCCGTCTTGATGCTGATCGTCACACTTTGCATGTTCAGGGTGAGCTTGTTGCAACACCTTTGAAAGAGTTTGAACTCTTGGAGTACTTGATGAGCAACGTGGGTCGTGTTCTCACCCGTGGACAGCTCATCGACCGGGTGTGGGGAACCGACTACTACGGTGACACCAAGACCTTGGATGTTCACATCAAACGTCTTCGCTCCAAAATCGAGGCAGACCCTGCTGAACCCGTGCACTTAGTAACTGTGCGTGGGTTGGGTTATCGCTTCGACGCCTAGATTTTCTTTTCGAAGACTCTCGCAGAAACTTCACCCTGCGTTCCACACGAGCAGCTCCCTGAAGAGACCTCTTCAAAACCTAATGACCGTGCTAATGCAAGTGAAGGTTCGTTGGCATTCATAATCTTCAGTTGAATGCAGGCGATTTCTGGGGAACTAGAAAGTTCTTTCTCGAGCAGCCTGAGCGCTGCGGCAGCAGCGCCTTGACGCCTGGCCCAGGGGGCTACCCAGTAACCCACATCAGCAGTTGCGGAGAGTCCGTCCACAGAATGAATGCTGATAACACCCAGTGGCTCATTGTCACCAAGAATTGCCCAAGACTTGAAGTCGCCATTAGAACAGTTGATAACTGAGAGTGCAGCTTCTTGAGTTTGTGCTCCGCCGTGAGACGTCATTTGTTGGATGGCCAAGTCATTACTCGCCTCAATGATCCAGGACACATCTTGTTCGTCAAGGTTTCGCAGTGAGAAAGTTTTTTGTTGCGACGTGGACACGGAAAACTCCTAGCTCGTGCAGCAGGTGTCGGAACACGTGACCGGAGCAAGGTTTAACGCCTGCAAGATGTTGCTGGCTGCCGGAGTGAGAGAGAAGTACGCCCATTTACCTTTTTGACTACGGGTGAGCAGACCTGCATCAACCAACAGTTTCATGTGATGGCTCACGGTGCTCTGCGCCAGATTCGTATCCGGTGTGAGATCACAGATGCACGCCCCGTCAACACAAGTGGTTCCTGCAATCTTGAGCAGCAGGTTCAATCGTGTCTCGTCACCGAGCGCTTTGAGCTGTTGGGCAAGCTCAGTTGTGGCGTTGGGAGCCGTGACTGTCTGCGTGAGTGCCATGGCACAAGTATATATTGACATTTATCGATATGAGGATCTACTGTATTAACGTATCGATAAACTTCGATTCATAATCCATTCATCTTCATATGAGAGAAAGGAATAACCATGATCAAGCTCAACGTAATCTCGGGCGGCGATGGCGGTTGCTGCGGCGACACCGGCTGCTGCTAAGTCTTTCTCTGTGGAGCCCCACCAGTTTCGAAGTGAACAGATGGGGCTTCACTCTTGTCCAGCACAACATCAGAACAACATCAGAATAGATACATGCACACACTCAGACTCGCCCTCGCAGAGTTCTTCGGAACTCTCGTTCTCGTAGCCACCGTTGTGGGCTCCGGAATCATGGGTACCCAAATGTCTGATGATCCCGGCGTTGCACTTTTGATCAACACGCTGTCGACCATCTTTGTGCTGGCATTACTCATCCTGATCTTGGGGCCCATCAGCGGCGCCCACTTCAACCCTGCGGTCACACTCGTGATGTGGGCAAAGAAGCTCCAGCCAGGAGTGCGCGTTCTTCCCTATGTCATCGCACAGATTACGGGCGCCATCTCCGGAGCAATCTTGGCGAACATCATGTTTGATCAAGCGCCTATCCAAATTGCTTCAACGCAGCGGGTCTCACCCGGATTGTTTATCGGTGAAATAGTTGCAACAGCCGGCCTGCTAGTTGTGATTTTGGTTTTCATTGCTCGTGAGCAAGCACGGTTTGTTCCCTTTGCCGTCGCCGCATGGATTGGCTCGGCCTACTTCTTCACCTCCTCCACATCTTTTGCAAACCCTGCAGTGACCATTGGTCGTGTCTTTAGCGACAGCTTCGCTGGGATTGCCCCGCCCTCAGTTGGGCCCTTTGTTCTTGCACAGCTCATTGGAGCCGCACTCGGCGCCGTCTTAGCTTGGGCAATCATTGACTCCACCCACAAGAAAGAAAATCATGTCTGATAAAAAAGCCACAGTCCTCTTTGTCTGCGTCCACAACGCAGGACGTTCACAAATGGCAGCCGGCTATCTCCAACATCTTGCTGGTGACCGTGTTGAAGTTCTTTCTGCCGGCACCGAACCACGTGACCAGGTCAACCCTTCTGCCATCGCCGTGATGGCAGAAGAAGGAATCGACCTCACCACCTCAACACCCAAGGAGCTCACCGACGAGGCTGTCATGGCATCTGACTATGTCATCACCATGGGCTGTGGAGACAAGTGCCCATTTTTCCCTGGCAAGCAATACCTTGACTGGCCCCTGGAAGATCCAGCAGGCAAGGGAGTGGACGCTGTCCGCCCCATTCGTGACGAAATCCGCGGCAAGATTGAAGCTCTTATCGCGGAGATTGACGCAAAGTTCTAGCTTCACTTCTTCAATGACTATGGCCACCCGGTGGGTGGCCATAGTCATTGAGTATTTAGAGCACTTATTCTGCGCGAGAGGCTTTCAGCATGGTCTCTCTCTCGACAACCTTGATGCGCGCACGTCCTTCAGGCTCACCAAGCTTCTGCTCGTATTCATCTAAAGCAGTCCAGCCCTGAGCTGTGGTGAATTCAATGCCGCGACTTTCCATCAGATCAACGATGGCACCCTCTTCAGGCTCTTCCGGAGTCCACCATGAATCTTGATCTTCAAGCACATGAGCAATGGTTTCCATCGCGTCGCTCTTGGTGTGACCGATGAGTCCTACGGGTCCACGCTTAATCCATCCGGTGGCATAAACGCCAGGGATGTGCTTTCCAGACTCATCAATGACCTGGCCTTCGTGGTTAGGGATAACACCCTTGTCAACATCAAAGGGAACGTCTTTCAGCGGTGAGCTGTAGTAACCAATAGCGCGATACAACGCCTGCACTTCCACTTCACGGATCTCGCCAGTGCCCACAACTCCCCCGGAGCCGTCGGGGGCTGTGCGTTCATAACGGAAGCCCGTCACGTTGCCTTCTTCATCTCCGAGCACCTCGAGAGGGTTGGCATAGAAGTGCAGATGCAAACGTCGAGATGCCTTGCCGGTCTCGCGGGTGCGCCACTCGTTCATCACCTTGTTGAGAACAAAGACCTGCTTGTTGGAATCAATCAATGCTTGACTTGCAGGATCAATTTCAAAGTCTTCGTCATAGACGATCATGTCGACATCGCGAAGTTCACCCAGTTCACGCAGCTCCAGCGGAGAGAACTTTGCTTGCGCGGGACCACGACGCCCAAAGACGTGAACATCAGTTACTGGAGAGGACTTGAGGCCCTGATAGACGTTGTCAGGAATTTCCGTGACGAGAAGGTCCTCAGCATGCTTGGCGAGCATGCGGGCTGCATCCAAGGCCACGTTTCCGTTACCGATGACAGCAACAGATTGGGCAGTCAGTGGCCACGTGCGGGGAACATCAGGATGGCCGTCATACCAACTGACAAAGTCAGCTGCGCCATAGCTGCCATTGAGCTCAATCCCTGGGATGTTCATCGGAACATCCTTTGTTGCACCGGTGGCAAAGATAACGGCGTTGTAGTGCTTCTTGAGATCATCCATCGTGATGTCAACGCCGTATTCCACGTTGCCAAACAGCCGAATGTCTCCGCGGTCCAGCACCTCGCGCAAGGCTGTGATGATGCCTTTAATACGTGGGTGGTCGGGAGCCACACCGTAACGAACCAAACCATAGGGTGCGGGGAGGTGTTCAAAAAGGTCAATGGAAAGTTCGAAGTCGCGTTCGGCTTTCATTGCAATATCTGCTGCGTAGATTCCTGCGGGGCCGGCGCCAACAATGGCCAGTCGAAGCTTGGTCACGGGGTAAATAATCCTCATACGTGGAAGGCAAGTGAATTCCCAGTTTAGCCGGGGGCAATAGGCTTAACTCGTGAAAATCCTGGTTCTTGGCTCCGGTGCCCGCGAGCACGCAATAGTTACCGCACTTCTGGCTGAAAATGCTAACCACGAAATAACAGTTGCCCCTGGTAACGCCGGTATCGCTTTCGATGTTCCTTGCGTCACCACAGACATCCTCGATCCAGAAGCCGTGGCCTTCCTCGCTGAGGGCCTTGACGTTGATCTTGTTGTGGTGGGTCCTGAAGCACCCCTTGTTGCTGGAGTCGCTGACCCACTGCGTGAAATGGGTATCCCTGTCTTCGGTCCCAACCAGGCAGCAGCGGCTTTGGAAGGTTCAAAAACTTTTGCCAAGCGCATCATGGATGAGGCCGGAGTTCCTACAGGACGTGCAATCAAGGTGTCAACACTGCTTGATGCTGAGACAGCATTGGATGACTACGGCGCTCCCTACGTCATCAAAGCTGATGGCCTCGCTGCCGGTAAGGGTGTACTAGTAACCCACGATCGCGATGCAGCTGTGGCGCACGCCTCCCACTACCTCACTCAAGGTTCTGTCCTCATTGAGGAATTCTTGGATGGCCAAGAAGTGTCACTGTTCATGTTCGCCGACGGCCACGACGTTCTTCCCTTGTCCCCAGCGCAAGACTTCAAGCGTCTCAAGGACAATGATGAAGGCCCCAACACTGGTGGAATGGGCGCCTACTCACCACTTCCGTGGTTGGCAGAACAGTTTGGAAGTGAAGACGCTTTTGTCACCGAAGTGATTGAAACGATTGCTTTGCCCACCATTCGCCAACTTGAGGCCGAGGGAACGCCCTTCCAAGGCTTGCTTTACTGCGGACTTATTCTCACCTCCAAAGGAATCCGAGTCATCGAATTCAATGCGCGCTTTGGAGACCCTGAAACCCAAGTTGTTCTGCCAAGGCTCAAGACTCCACTGTCTGAACTCATGATGGCTTCGGCTACTGGAAGTCTTGCCGGTCGCGAGCGCCCTGAGTTCTCAGATGAAGCAGTCGTCACGGTTGTTCTCGCCAGCGAGAACTATCCCGAGACTCCTGTTACTGGCAGAGTGTTGACCGGTATTCCACTGGCAAACGCCATTGAGGGTGTGCACGTTACCCATGCGGCAACCACCGAACAAGACGGTGAGCTCGTCGCCACCGGTGGTCGCGTCTTGAGTGTTGTTGGCCGTGGAAAAGACTTCGCCGAGGCACGCTCGCACGCCTACGAAGGCTTGTCCAAGATTTCCCTTGAGGGCGGCCAATACCGCACAGACATCGCCAAAAAGGTTGTGAAGTAATGTCCGGTTTCACCGGTGGTCAGAAACTCACCCTTCCTGGCTGGACTCATGCCTACTCAGGCAAAGTTCGTGACCTCTACGTTCCCGCAGGTGAATCTTTGGAGTCAACGCCTCGAGTGTTGGTTGTTGCGAGCGATCGTGTCAGCGCATTCGATCACGTGCTCGAACCGGGTATCCCCGGTAAGGGCGAACTGCTCACCACCTTGAGCCTGTGGTGGTTTGATCAACTTGGTGTTCCCAACCACCTGCGCACTGGTGAGATTCCTGCAGAGGTTCAAGGCAAAGCAATGTTGGTTGCCAACCTCGATATGTTCCCCGTGGAATGTGTAGTCCGTGGCTATCTTTCCGGTAGCGGCTATCTCGAATACCTCGAACACCAGAGTGTGTGCGGAATTCCTTTACCTGCAGGGTTGAAAGACGGGGACAAACTCCCTGAACCGATTTACACCCCTGCGTGGAAAGCGCCCTTTGGCGAACATGATGAGAACATCAGCTTTGAAAGAACTGTGGAACTCATTGGGCTCGAAGACGCTACTGCGTTGCGTGACCTTTCACTTCAGATCTTTACTCAGGCCAGCGAGCTCGCGGCCGCCAAGGAAATCATCCTCGCCGACACGAAGTTCGAATTTGGTCGTGACAAAGAAACAGGTGTCATCACCCTCGCTGATGAGGTTCTCACCTCGGACTCCTCTCGTTACTGGGATGCAGCTGCTTATGAAGCAGGAACTACCCCTGCAGAAAAAATGACCAGTTTCGATAAGCAGATTGTGCGCAATTGGCTTTCAGCCAATTGGGACAAGCAGGGCACTCCTCCCGTTCTTCCCGAGGAAATAGTTCAGAGAACTGCTGACCGCTATCGCGAGCTCATCAGCCGGATGCTGGGATAGCCGTAATAATTCTGTGGTGAAGTTTCCCCAACATTGTGCTGTGCACCTAGCCTGAAGTCATGCGCAGATTTATCAATTCCATTTTCGAGGTGCCCCGTAGTGGTGCCCCGATGTGGAAACGATTGGTTCTGGTGGAGACCGGCCTGATCATCTGCGGTTTTGCTTTCGCCATTATGTTGCAAGCTGCAATTGGGCTCGACCCCTGGGATGCCTTCCACTTAGGTCTTTCAATAGTCACTGGGGTCTCTATTGGGCTCGTTGTCGTGATTGTGGGCTTCGCTGTTCTCTTTCTCTGGATTTTTCTCAAGCAAAAACTGGGCATCGGCACCATCCTCAACGCCATCACTATTGGTATCTCTATAGACCTCTTTATTGCCGTCATTCCCAAGGCACCAGATTTCTGGTGGGGGTTGGGGTATTTCCTCGTCGCCATCTTGATTAACGGCCTCGGCATTTCGATGTATATCGGTGCTGGCCTAGGTCCAGGGCCTCGTGATGGTTTGATGACGGGAATCGTGCGAATTACTGGTCGCCCTATCTGGCTTGTTCGAACGGCAATTGAAGTCGTCGTGCTGGGGCTTGGCTGGGTCATGGGTGGCGCAGTCGGCCTGGGAACCATCATCTATGCCTTCAGCATCGGACCTGTCGTTCACGTCATGTTGCCCTGGTTCAACCTAGACAAAGTGAAAGAACCGGAAGAAGTCGAGGGTCACTAACCTTCCAGCGCACTCTCGGCTGGCTCATAGGAAACTCTGAAACAATGAGGACTATGAATAAGACATCTCGTGCAGTAGTCGCCGGCTCAAGCATTCTGGTTGGAGCCTTGTTACTCACTGGTTGCACCATCAATATTGGTGGCACTGGAATGAATGACTCCATGATGGGCAATAGTGAATCCACTTCGGGATTCTCCAGTAACGACATCATGTTTGCGCAGATGATGATTCCACACCACCAACAAGCAGTTGACATGTCTACACTCGCCGAGACTCGCTCGACCAACCCAGAGATTCTTGCTCTCGCCGTACAAATCAAAGATGCCCAAGCTCCAGAGATAAAGCAGATGGCTGCATGGCTTGAAAGCGCTGGCGCTGGAATGGATATGGGTCATGACATGGGCATGGGTGGCATGCTCACTGACGAGCAAATGACTGCACTCAGCAACGCAAGCGGAGCCGAATTCGACAAGCTCTACCTCCAGGGAATGATTGCCCACCACGAGGGAGCAATCCAGATGGCCCAAATGATTGTTGGTTCTAACAATGCCGAGGCGAAGGAATTAGCTGCGGCAATTATTTCTAGTCAATCTGCAGAGATCGAAAAGATGAAAACTCTCTTGGCTGGAATGTAATGAGTACGTCGATCTACACGGTCACAGGAATGACGTGCCAGCATTGTGTGGCAAGCGTGACCACTGAAGTCTCTCGGCTAGATCACGTCACTGCAGTTGAGGTTGACCTTGACGCAGGAAAAGTGACCGTCGAGAGCACGGAATCCATTCCTGAACAAGCAGTCATTGATGCAATCCAAGAGGCTGGTTATTCGGCTGTCGCCTCCTAGGCTTTGGGCCGTGCGAAAAAAGTTGAAACTTTTTTCTGGCAAGCACTGACGAAGAAGCACCACTTCTGGCTAGTGTGTTGTGGTTCCCACAAGGAGGTTCCACACATGGGTGTTGAAAACAACACACGCGACATTGAAGAAACCGTCGTCACAGACTTCACCGACCGGATGAGCTACGGCGGCTATCTCGATCTAGGGACCCTGCTGTCGGCGCAAAAGCCGCTGAGCGATCACCACGATGAGTTGCTGTTTATCATTCAGCACCAAACCACCGAATTGTGGATGAAGTTGATGGTGCACGAACTTATCGGTGCAGCGAACTATCTGCGCAACGACGATTTGGGTCAAGCTCTCAAATGCATTGCTCGGCTCAAGCACATCCAAAAGACCCTCACCGAGCAGTGGTCTGTCCTGGCCACATTGACTCCCAGTGAATATGCACAATTTCGTGACCGTTTAGGTAACTCCAGCGGTTTCCAATCACACCAATATCGCGCCATCGAATTCATGCTGGGCAATAAGAACGAGAAGATGATCAAAGTCTTTGACGCTGATCCTGAAGCTCAAGCTCTTCTCGTGACCGCATTGAAGGCTCCCACTATCTATGACGAATTCCTGCGTTATCTCTCTCGTCGCGGATATGACATCCCTGATGTCGTACTCAACCGCGACGTCACCAAAGCATGGGTGTTTTCCGAAGATTTACTGTCGGTGTTTATCACGATCTATAACGAGCATGAGGAACACTGGGAAGCCTACGAAACCTGCGAAGAACTTGTGGACTTAGAAGAAAACTTCCAGTTCTGGCGATTCCGTCACCTGCGCACAGTGCAGCGCATCATCGGAATGAAGATGGGTACCGGCGGAAGCTCAGGTGCTCCTTTCTTACAAAAAGCTCTCGAACTGACGTTTTTCCCTGAACTCTTTGCCGTGCGCACTGAGATTGGAAAGTAGTCAGCCAAAGTGTCTTCAGCGCGCTCAGGAGAACACACCAACCCTTACGGGGTTGGTTCTCCAGCACGCCTAACATCCGGCGAGCGCGGGACCGTGTTCCCGCTTTTTGGTGATGCCCACGTTCACCTTGGCCTTGTTGATCCATCTGGTTTACCTGTAGCAGGTATTGGTCGAGTGCTAGATACGGGTTGGTCACTGCCGGCCCAGCAGGAGTGGGCAGCTGGGAGTATTCCCGGTCTGGATGTGGACTTTGCCGGTAACTTTCTGGCGGCCCCCGGAGGTTACCCCTCTGACCGCTCATGGGCTCCCGAGGATGCCACGGTCTTTGTTTCGGATTCTGAGCAAGCTGTTGCCACCCAAGTTGTGGCAGGTGCACGTGCAATCAAGATCACACTCAATGCTGACGCCGGGCCTGTGCACTCAGATGAGGTGCTTGCTCAACTTGTCACCGCAACACAGCAGCGTGGGCTTACTCCTGTGATTCACGCGGAAGGAGCTGGGCAAGCAGAGCGTGCCATTAGCGCCGGCAGCGTGGTGCTTGCTCACACTCCATTTACTGAGATTCTCTCTGACGAGCTAATCAGTTACGCCGCAGCCACCAATGTGGGCTGGATGAGCACGCTGGATATTCATGGTTACGGCACCTATTCCGATGCCTTCGATATTGCGTGTGCCAATCTGCGTCGATTTATTGCTGCAGGTGGAACAGTGTTCTATGGCACAGATCTGGGTAATGGGCCTTTGCCTTTGGGGATCAACGTGCGAGAACTCACCGCATTGCAGGCCTGCGGAATGACACCTCTACAAATCAGTGAGTCATTGACGTCCTGGTGGGAAACGAAAAACGATCTGACTCCCCCCACACGAGTGAGCTTCATCTCCGAGATATCAGACGGCAGCTCCGCAGATTTCTGCACCTGGCTCGCTACTGCGCGTATCGTCGAAACCACCGAAGTGGAGTACCTATGACAAGTTTTGAAACACTCGCAGCGCAGCTTGATCAATCTGATCCGTTAGCTGTTCATCGTGCCAAGTTCTATGGAACCGATGAAGCAACCCGTACCTCGACACCAGGAATGCCTCTGGCGTACTTCGATGGCAACTCCTTAGGCCGCCCCATGCAGGCCAGCTTTGACCGCATTGAAGCTTTCTTACGTCACGACTGGGGAACACGCCTTATTCGAAGCTGGGACGAGCAGTGGTTGAACCTACCCCTCGAACTCGGCAACAAGATTGGTAGTGCAGCACTGGGTGCTGCACCTGGGCAAACCTTTGTCGGTGACTCCACCAGCGTGCTGCTCTACAAGATGGCGCGAGCTGCGATTGCCGCGCGCCCAGGCCGCACCGAGAT
Source organism: Aurantimicrobium minutum (assembly GCF_002355535.1). Taxonomy (NCBI): domain Bacteria; kingdom Bacillati; phylum Actinomycetota; class Actinomycetes; order Micrococcales; family Microbacteriaceae; genus Aurantimicrobium; species Aurantimicrobium minutum. The sequence goes on along the minus strand of NZ_AP017457.1, from coordinate 1,551,455 downwards.
TGTCCTCGACACCGATAACTTCCCCACCGATCGCTACCTTCTTGAAGGTATTGCTGACGAACTCAGCATGACATTGGTGTGGATTGAGGCTGACACCAGTGCCGGTGTTACGCCTGAACAAGTTTCTGCTGTGGTGAACTCCAACACTGCTCTGGTGCTACTGAGCCACGTTGCCTACCGCTCCGGCTTCATGGCAGATGCTCCTGCAATCACGAAGATCACCCACGACGCGGGCGCATTGATTGTGTGGGACCTGAGCCACTCGGTGGGCTCTGTCGTTGTTGAACTGGATAACTGGAACGTCGATATCGCCGTGGGCTGCTCCTATAAGTATCTCTGCGGTGGCCCCGGTGCTCCTGCCTGGGCGTATGTGCGCAGAGACTTACAGACCCAGATTGAACAACCGATCCAAGGCTGGTGGGGAACTAAGAATATGTTCCTGATGGGTCCTGGCTATGACCCTGAGAACGACCTGCGCCGCTTCATCACGGGTACCACTCCAGTCGTGGGAATGCAGGCCATGATTGACCCTGTTGAGCTCATCGGCGAGGTCAGCATTGAAGCTATTCGTGCTAAGTCACTTCTGCTGACACAGTTCGTCATCGACTACACCGACGAAGTTCTGGCACCACTGGGCGTGACCGTGGCAACACCACGCGACCCCGCCCAGCGAGGTGGCCATGTCACCTTGAACCACCCAGACATGCGTGAAGTAAATGCGTTGATGTGGAAAGAAGACATCATTCCCGACTATCGCGATCCGCATGGATTACGCATTGGGCTCTCTCCACTGACAACTTCTTTCCAGGAAGTCTTCCTCGGCATGGAGAGGGTCAAGGAGACACTCCTTTCCCTCCGGTAGGATTGAGGTATTCCCTTGCTCGCGAAATCGCTGGAGTCGCCCCCATGCCCACCATCGTTGTCGAGGTAATGCCCAAGGCTGAAATTCTTGACCCACAGGGCAAGGCAGTCGCTGGCGCTCTTACCCGTCTAGGTCACAACCAATTCACCGGTGTTCGCATCGGAAAGCGCTTCGAGCTCACCGTTGACGGTCCCGTCACCGCTGAAACTCTTGAGGCCGTCAAGACCATCGCAGAGGACATCCTCTCGAACTCGGTCATCGAAGATGTCGTCAGCATCTCCGAGGCCAAGTAATGCGCGTCGGAGTAATCACCTTCCCCGGCTCGCTTGATGAGCGTGACGCTCAACGTGCGGTCAAGCTAGCTGGTGGAGAGCCCGTCGCCCTGTGGCACGGAGCGCACGACCTTGAGGGCGTGGAAGCCATCATTCTTCCCGGTGGCTTTAGCTACGGCGACTACCTGCGTGCAGGCTCTATTGCCAGCCACGCCCCCATCATGGCTGAAGTCATCGATGCAGCACGCAAGGGTATGCCCGTGCTCGGTATTTGTAACGGATTCCAGATGCTTGCTGAGGCTCGCCTGGTTCCCGGTGCTCACACCCGCAATGACTGCCAGACTTTCGTACGCCGCGATCAGAAGCTCATCGTGGAGAACAACACCACAGCGTGGACGAAAGACTTCGCCCAGGGTGAAGAAATCATCATTCCGCTCAAGAACGCAGATGGTCGCTTCGTCGCGGACGCTGACACCATCAAACGGATTGAAGACAACGGTCAAGTCACCTTCCGCTATGTCGGCGTGAACCCCAACGGTTCCATCGATGACATTGCCGGTGTGTCGAACGAAGCCGGAAACGTGGTTGGTTTGATGCCTCACCCCGAGCACGCAGTGGAGCCAGGCTTTGGCCCCGACACTGCGGTAGCAATGCGCTCAGGTCTTGATGGGCTCAAATTCTTTACTTCCGTCATCCAAAGCACCATCCTGTCAAAGGCATAAGCTTCGTGAACGCAGCAAACACAGCACACGCCCCGGGCTTCACTCCCCGCAAGCTCTACTTTGTTCTCGCCATTGCGGAAGCATGCACCTGGACACTGTTGATCACTGGCTTGATCTTGCGAGCTACCACCGGCATTGACCAAACCTTATTCACCACCATCGGTGGACTACACGGTTTCGTCTTTATTGCCTATGGCGCAACCTCCATCCTCATCGCCTTCAACCAGCGCTGGGGATTCTGGATGGGTTTGCTTGCCGTCATCACGGCAATCCTGCCCTATGCCACCATTCCTTTCGAACTTGTTCAAGCCAAGCGCGGAGCACTCGAAGGACCCTGGCGCCGTGAGGCAACGGATGATCCTCGTGATGCCCGTCCGTTAGATCGACTTTTCCGCTGGTTCTTGAACCACCCGATTTTGTTGATTCTGGTTATTGTTCTGGCGATTGTCGCCGTCTTCACAACTTTGCTCATCATCGGTCCTCCCGGGGGACGCTAAAGAAGATGAGCAATTCAACTTTTCGCAACACCCATCAGAAGGGACTTCACGCGTGAGCAGCCACGTCGCCGACACCGTAGAGAACGCCATCGCAACCCCCGACAAGGTTCAGCCCTACGGCGCCCTTGGCCTCAAGGATGACGAGTACGCCAAGATTCGTGAAATCCTCGGTCGCCGCCCCACCTCCGGTGAGCTGGCGATGTATTCGGTGATGTGGAGTGAGCACTGCTCCTACAAGTCTTCGAAGATTTACCTTCGTCAGTTTGGCCAGAAGGTCAGCGAGAAAATGAAAGAAAAGCTGATGGTCGGCATGGGCGAGAATGCCGGTGTTGTCGATGTCGGCGAGGGCTGGGCTGTCACCTTTAAGGTGGAGAGCCACAACCACCCCAGCTACATCGAGCCCTTCCAGGGCGCTGCCACCGGTGTGGGTGGAATCGTCCGTGACATCATCTCGATGGGTGCACGTCCCGTTGCCGTGATGGACCAGCTTCGCTTTGGTGCCATTGACCACCCTGACACTCCTCGTGTACTCCACGGTGTTGTCGGCGGTATTAGCTTCTATGGCAACTGCCTGGGGCTACCCAACATTGGTGGCGAGACCTACTTCGACTCTTGCTACCAGGGCAACCCTCTTGTGAACGCGCTTTCTGTTGGTGTGCTGCGTCACGAAGACCTTCACCTGGCAAACGCTTCTGGTGTTGGCAACAAGATTGTTCTCTTCGGTGCTCGCACCGGTGGTGACGGTATCGGTGGCGCATCGATTCTTGCCTCAGACTCGTTCGATTCAACTGGACCTACCAAGCGTCCTGCTGTTCAGGTTGGTGACCCCTTCGCTGAGAAGGTCCTCATCGAGTGCTGTCTTGAGCTCTACCGCGAAGGCCTGGTCGAAGGTATTCAAGACCTCGGTGCTGCAGGTATTTCCTGTGCAACAAGTGAGCTCGCCTCCAACGGTGACGGTGGCATGTTTGTTGAACTCGACAATGTTCTTTTGCGCGACCCCACCCTCACCGCTGAAGAAATCCTCATGTCAGAGAGCCAAGAGCGCATGATGGCTGTGGTCAAGCCTGAGCTGCTCGATCAGTTCATGGCTGTTGTCAACAAGTGGGATGTGGAAACCAGTGTTCTTGGTGAAGTGACCGACACCGGTCGCCTCGTGATCCACCACGGTGGCGAAGAAATTGTGAACGTGGACCCTCGCACCGTCGCCATTGACGGTCCCGTCTATGAACGTCCCGTTGCTTACCCCGCATGGATTGATGCCCTGCAGGCAGACTCTGCTGACAAGCTGGCTCGTCCCTCCTCGGGTGCAGATCTCAAGGATCAGTTCTTGACGCTTGTTGCCAGCCCCAACCTGGCTGATAAGTCCCTCATCACCACGCAGTATGACTACTTCGTTATGGGAAACACGGCGCTCAGCTTCCCTGACGACGCCGGCATGATTCGCGTCGACGAAGAGTCTGGTCTTGGCTTTGCTATCGCCACTGACGCCAACGGTCGCTACTGCCAGCTTGATCCCTACAACGGAGCTCGCTTAGCGCTGGCTGAGGCGTATCGCAACGTTGCCGTATCTGGTGCTGTTCCTGCAGCAGTCACTGACTGCCTCAACTTCGGTTCTCCAGAGAACCCCGAAGTGATGTGGCAGTTCAAGCAAGCTGTTGCTGGTCTGGCAGACGGTTGTTTAGAGCTAGAGATCCCCGTCACCGGTGGAAACGTCTCCTTCTATAACCAGACCGGTGACGCCCCTATCCACCCCACTCCAGTTGTGGGTGTGCTCGGTGTCATCGATGATGTTGCCCGTCGTATTCCTTCCGCATGGCAGGACGAGGGCAACAACATTTACCTCCTGGGTTACACCCGCACCGAACTCGATGGTTCGGCATGGGCTGGCACCATCCACAACCACCTCGGTGGTGTTCCACCTGTTGTTGACCTGGCTCAAGAAAAAGAGCTTGCTGATCTCCTCCAGGGTGCTGCTATCGAGAGCTTGATTCTCTCTGCCCACGACCTCAGCGATGGTGGGCTGGGCCAGGCACTTGCTGAGTCTGTGATGCGCTTTGGTGTTGGTGCACGCGTCTGGCTTGATGAAATCATCGAGCGCGATGGTGTCGACGCCGCAACCGCGTTGTTCTCTGAATCAACCGGTCGTGTGATTGTCTCTGTTCCTCGCGAAGACGACGTTCGATTCCTGGGACTGTGTGAAGCACGCAACTACCCTGTTTTGCGTATTGGTGTTACCGACCAGGGCGGGGCAGATGCCAAGCTTGACGTTCAGGGACTATTCGAGGTCTCTGTTGAGGAAATTAGGCAGCGCAGTAACGAAACCCTGCCAAAATACTTTGGCTAACCATCTGGAGTAATCATGACTGACCACGGAGGCGGTCCTCGTCTTGACATGAATGACGGATTGGTCATTCCTCAGATTGGCTATGGCGTTTTCAAGGTCGAGGACGACGTTGCAGAGCACTATGTCCTAGACGCACTTGAGGCAGGTTACCGACACATCGACACGGCAGCCATCTATCAGAACGAACGCGGAGTTGGTGCTGCGCTGAAGGCCTCAGGTTTGCCACGCGAGGAGATTTTTGTCACAACCAAACTGTGGAACACAGACCAAGCTCCTGATGCTGCCTGGCCAGCCCTTCACAAAAGCCTTGATCTCATGGGACTCGAATATGTTGATCTGTATCTGATCCACTGGCCTTCACCATGGAGGGGCAACTTTCTTGCTGCATGGGAAACCCTCATCGAGATGCGCGAGAAAGGTCTTGTGAAGTCCATCGGTGTATCCAACTTTGAAGAGGAACACCTCACTGAGATTATTTCGGCAACGGGAGTAACTCCTGCAGTCAACCAGATTGAACTTCACCCCTATTTGCAGCAGGAGTCGCTCTCTGAAATTGATGCAAGGCATGGGATTCTCACTGAGGCTTGGTCACCGTTGGGACAGGGGCAAGCCCTCGAGGATGCTGTGTTGAGCTCGATTGCCCTCAAGCACAACGTCAGCACTGCACAAGTGATTATTCGTTGGCACGTTCAGTCCGGACGTATTGTGATTCCGAAATCTGTAACGAAGACTCGAATCCAATCCAACTTTGACGTGTTCGGTTTCGAGCTTGATCAGGACGATCTTGCAGCTATCAAGACTCTGAACACAGACAGCCGTATTGGTCCAGACCCCAGGACTGCTGACTTCTAAACTGCAGCAAGCGTCAGAGGATTGAGTTCCTGACCAACCTGATACTGCTCACCGAGGACTAAACGACCTTCAGCGGTGAGACTGGTGCGATATTCATTGCTGTCGCCGATGCGTTCAAGCTTGACAAAGGGAACTAACGTTTCAGGGGAGAGAATTCCTCCCTGCGCTATCAAGAGAGTTCCCACACCATTCTGAAGCTCGACGAGAGGGTTCTTGAGCACGATGTTCATCATGCCCCAGTGGCCGCTGAGCTTGGCGGTTCCCAGGAACTGAAGGGTTCCTGTTGCCGTGCCAGCGTCAAAGTTCGACGCAGCACCATCTTCACTAAAAGTGAATAGATTGCCCTCAAACACAGCGGGAGAATCTGCTTCGATGAGGCCATCCTCAATGCCGCGCAGATAACCCAACAAGGAATCCTTGATGCCCCACTGGAGCTGGTAGCCAGACATACTTAGCCTCGAGCTTGCACATGGTGATGAATAACTTCTTCCACAACGAAGTGGAACCACTTTTCTGCAAAGGTGGGATCGAGGTTGGCTTCTTCAGCAAGTGCGCGCAGTCTGGCAACCTGACGTGCTTCACGCTCGGGGTCCGATGGCGGAAGATTGTTGGCTGCTTTGAGAGTTCCGACCTTCTGAGTGAACTTAAAGCGTTCAGCAAGCATGTGAATCAGTGCGGCATCGATGTTGTCGATGCTCTCTCGAATACCTGCAAGCTCTGCTGCGACCTCAGGGGTCATGTCGTTCTGCGCCATAGATTCAGGGTAGCGCAGGACTGATTACTTCTGAGCTTGCCTGCGCATGATGAGTACACCAGCGATAACGATGGCACCACCAACTGGTTCATACCAGTGCAGAGTTTCGCCCAAGAAAACAACACCAAGCATGATGCCAACAATGGGCATCACGTAAGTTACTGAGGAAGCACGGGTTGGGCCCCAAGATTCGAGCACATCGTTGAACCACAAATATGCCAGGCCGGTTCCACCAAATCCGATAATCGAAATGGCTATGACGGTGCTCCAGTCGATAGTGACCGGGCCGGTTGCAAGAAATGGTGTGAGCAGAAGGATGAACAATGCTGCTGCACCAACCTCAATGATGGAGATAGCTTTGGCGGAGACACCGCTGGGGAACACATACTTCTTGAGATAGGTTCCCGAGAATCCATACATCACAGCCGCGCTCAGTGCCGCAATCTGGCCCCAGAAACTTCCACCCAGGTCAGTGATAGTCCAGGGCGCGATAACCACGACAAGCCCTGCTAAACCAACGAGCACACCAACTGCTTGATTGCGGTTGAAGTTCTCAACCCGCAACACATAAACAGCAATGATGGCGGTCATGATCGGGGTAAGGCCGTTGTAAATGGTGGCAACGGCAGACGTGATGTACTGCTCAGCCCAGGGGAAGAAGATGAAAGGAATACCAATACCGATGATTCCGGCGACGGTGATGTGGCCCCAGAGTTTGATGTCCTTGGGGAGTTTTTCACGACTAATCAACCAAAAGACAAGCATGAATATGCCGCCGGCAACCACGCGTGCCCACGCAACCTGCCCCCAGCTCAGAGTGTCTAGGGCGATCTTGATGAAGAAGAAACTCGAACCCCACAACAGCGCCAACGCCACAAACTTGAAGGCAATAAGTGCCGGAGATTGGCCGCGCTTGAAGTTGGTGGCTGAAGTCGTCATAACCTCTTCAGCCTAGCCCTGAACAAGCTCATTCGGGCATGAACGATATGTCCAAACTGGCCAGCCGGCCAGACAGAGTTCTTAGCCGACCAGGTCGTGCTGCACGATGATGGCATCACGTGCTGGGCCCACGCCGATGGCGGAGAAGCGAGCACCGCTCATTGCTTCCAGAGCAGTGACGTAGTCCTGAGCATTCTTGGGGAGGTCGCTGAACTTTCGTGCACCAGTGATGTCTTCGCTCCAGCCCGGGAAGTATTCCAGGATGGGCTTGGCGTGGTGGAAGTCTGTCTGGTTAACCGGAACCTCATCGTGACGAACACCTTCAACGTCGTAGGCAACACACACAGGAATCTTCTCAAGACCAGTGAGAACATCCAGCTTGGTTAACACAAAGTCGGTCACACCGTTGATACGAGCGGTGTAACGAGCAATGGGAGCGTCATACCAACCGCAGCGACGAGGGCGTCCGGTGGTGGTTCCAAACTCGAAGCCCTTGGCGCGCAGGAATTCACCATCAGCATCAAAGAGTTCGGTGGGGAACGGACCAGCACCGACACGGGTTGTGTAGGCCTTGATGACAGCAATTACGCGCTCGAACTTGTTGGGCCCAATACCGGATCCAGTCGAAGCACCACCTGCGGTGGCGTTCGACGAAGTGACGAAAGGATACGTTCCGTGATCGATGTCCAGCATGGTTGCCTGGCCACCTTCAAAAAGAACAACCTTGTCAGCTTCGAGAGCCTGGTTGAGTTCCAAAGCAGTGTCAGCAACCATGGGGGCCAAGCGCTCACGGTAGGACAGCAGTTCTTCAATGACGGCGTCGGCAGATATGGCGCGACGGTTATAAATCTTGGCCAGCAAGTGGTTCTTGATATCCAAAGCGGCTTCAACCTTTTGACGCAGAATGCCTTCGTCGAAGATGTCTTGGATACGGATACCCACGCGGTTGATCTTGTCGGCATAAGTGGGACCAATGCCACGGCCGGTAGTACCGATCTGGCGCTTGCCCAAGAATCGCTCGGTGACCTTATCCAAGGTGCGGTGGTAGTCAGTGATGACGTGGGCGTTGGCGCTCACACGCAGCTTCGACGTATCAATTCCGCGAGAATTGAGGGCATCCAGTTCGGCAAAGAGAACAGAGATGTCAATAACAACACCGTTTGCAATAACGGGAGTAACACCGGGAGTCAGAATGCCTGAGGGGAGGAGGTGGAGGGCGTATTTCTCGTCACCAATAACTACGGTGTGACCGGCGTTGTTTCCACCGTTGAACTTGACCACGTAGTCGATGCGCTCCGCGAGAAGGTCGGTAGCTTTACCTTTACCTTCATCGCCCCACTGGGCACCAATCAACACGATTGCTGGCATGACGATATCCCCTCGTCCTCAGTACGGCGAGCGCGACTGCGACCTGCCAGTAATTCATTCTACCGGCTCAGCAATGCCTATTTCTTGCGGTTACTTATGCAGCGGCAGTGGCCAGGAGCACCGCATCGATTGCCTTACGCTGCTGGTCGCCGCTCACAAAGTAGCGCTCACGTAGGGTGAGGGTTTCTATGTTCATACCCACCGCTTCACAGGCAGCGCGAAGTTCATCCTGTGTGGGGTTGAGCTCAGGGCTGGGAGGTCCCCCAAAGCCATATTCAAGGTTTTCTCGGGCATGCCACACACCGAAAAATGTGCCACCTGGGCGCAGACTGTGCGCTGCCGTGGCTATCGCGGCAGCGAGGTCTGCTGCAGGAATCTGGAGATAGGCCATCACGGCCAGATCTACTGGCTTGGTGACGCAGGACTCAGGGTGGGTCGCATCCACTGTTGTTCCTGTGCACAGTTCTAAGAGACCTTCACGTTCAGCACGTTGCAGGAATTTAGTGACCGCTACTGCCGAAAAATCTGAGTTCTCAACGTGCCAGCCACGGCTGGCAAACCACAGGGCATTGCGGCCCTCTCCGCCACCAAGGTCGAGCATCTTTCCGGCCGGAAGATCAGAGAGATATTCGACGACGAACTCGTTCGGTTCTAATGACCACACCATCTCCGACTCGGCATAGCGCTGATCCCAAGCTTCAGGAGAGTTCCGGGTAGTCATTTCTAAACAAACTTCACGTGCTGCATGATCCAGGAGTGCATGGTTACCGCAGCTGCAGCACTAGCGTTGATTGAACGAGTTGATCCGAACTGGGTGATCTCAATCACTGCTTCTGCCGCATCTATTGCCTCAGCAGAAAGACCCGGGCCTTCTTGGCCGAACAGAAACAGGCAGCGCTCGGGCAGAGCATAGGTCTCGATCTTGACGCAGCCTGGAACGTTATCGATGGCCAAGATGGGAAGTTCATGCTCAGTAGTCCAGGCCACGAGGTCTGCGACGGTGTCGTGGTGCAAAACGTGTTGATAGCGATCTGTGACCATGGCTCCACGCTTGTTCCAGCGCTTGCGGCCCACAATGTGCACGGTGTCTGCACCAAAGGCATTGGCCGAGCGCACGATGGAACCAATGTTCATATCGTGTTGCCAGTTCTCAATGGCAACGTGAAATGGATGACGTTTCTCGTCGAGGTCTGCGACGATCGCTTCCATCTTCCAATAGCGATATCGGTCAATGACGTTACGGGTATCGCCCTTTTCTAGAAGCTCTGGGTCATACCAAGGCTCCTCAGGGAGCTCGCCAATCCATGGCCCCACACCCGAGGTGCTGAGCTCATGCGTGGGTGAGTCAGGAAGTTCAGTCACAGTTACTGAGGCTCAAGCCCAAGGTCCTCAAGACCAATTGCATAGAAGTAGGGGTAGCCGGCAGTTTCAATGCGTTGACGCGCATCGGTTGCACGGTCGACCACTACGGCAACACCAGCAACCTCGGCACCGACCTTCTCGAGAGCTTCAATGGCTTTCAGGGGTGATCCACCGGTGGTGGAGGTGTCCTCGAGGACGACTACTCGCTTACCTGTGAGGTCGGGGCCTTCAACCTGACGTCCTCGTCCGTGGTCTTTGGGTTCTTTACGCACGACAAATGCGTCATAGGTTAGTCCGCGGGCTGCGCCCTGGTGCAAAACGGCTGTCGCGATGGGGTCTGCGCCCATGGTGAGACCGCCCACGGCGTCAACATCGGGAATCTGAGCCAGCACGTCCAACATAACCTGCCCAATCAGTGGGGCCACGCGGTGATCGAGCGAGATCTTGCGCATGTCAACGTAGTAGGTTGCCTTCTTGCCGCTGGTCAGCGTGAAGTCACCGTGAAAGACAGCTTCTTCTTTGATGAAGTTGATGAGTTGTTCGCGTGCAGGAGTCATGCTCACAGTTTATCGGCCAGTACTCGGCGGCTTCGCCTAGTGTGGCAGGGGCTCGAGTGGAACGATGTCTTCATCATCATCCGCACTGGGTGTTCCTGCAATGTGTTCTTTTTTACCCTTCGTTGGCCATTCGACGATCACCATGGCGGCAACCATGAAAGCTCCACCAATGATGGTTTTGAGTGCCAACACTTCTTGTCCCACAGCTACAGAGACCACCGCGGTGAACACCACTTCTAGGGTGAGGATGATGGCCACGCGGGCAGGTTCCATTTGTGCCTGAGCCCACGTCTGAACGAAGAAGCCAATGACGGTGGCAAAGATTGCCGTGAAGAGGACAGCCATCCACACATCAACAGTGGGGGGTCCTTGGTAGCCATCTGGAAGAGCACCAATCCAGCACACCACTGCCACAAACAACAATTGGGCAAATGTCAGGGCATAGGAATCAAGACCAGAGCTGAACTTACCCAGACCCACAATGTGCAGGGCGTAAAGCACAGCACAAATAATTCCCCAAATTTGGCCAACCTCAATGGTTACGCCAGTGATCGAAATCAGTCCTAAACCAATCAGTGCCAACACGGCACCAACTGCCACCTTGATTCCAACCTTGCGACGAAAAATAATCCAGCCCAAAACAGGAGTCAGCACAACATAGGTCCCGGTGAGGAAGCCCGTGATGGCAGCCGTCGTCATTTCTAAGGCAATGGTTTGTGTGATGTAGGCAAGGCCCAACATCACTCCGAGGCCAGCACCGACGGCAAGCATTTTGCCCTTGAGGGCCAGCACAACTTTGGGTTTGATGGCCAGCATGATTCCAGCTGCAATTGTGAATCTGATTGCAAGGAAGTCAAAGAATGGCTGCTGCTCGATAGCAGGCTTCATCACCACAAAGGCAATACCCCACATCGCTGCCACTGAGACCAGTGACCACACAGCAAGGCGGGAGGTTTTCATCCCTCCAGCCTAGCTAGGAGCCAGCCGGTCTAAGAATTTGAACGACGGCGACGAATTGGTGAATCATCATCACCATCGTCATCGATGACCAAAGTGTCAAAGACGGGCTCAGTAGATGAAGCAGTTGGTGCATGTGTTCCTGCCTTTGCCTGCTTCTTCTCTGCACGCTTTGCCTTGCGCTTCTCGCGACCGCCCTCAACAAGGTTGTAGATGGTGGGAAGAACAATCAAGGTCAGTGCGGTTGAAGAAATCAAACCACCAATCACCACGATGGCCAGAGGCTGAGAAATAAATCCACCGGAGCCGGTGATACCTACAGCCATCGGAATCAAAGCAAAGATGGTGGCCAACGCCGTCATCAAGATGGGACGCAAACGACGAGTCGCACCCTCGGTGAGAGCCTCGCGAACAGGCAGACCCTTAGCCCGGTATTGGTTGACCAAGTCAATAAGCACGATGGCATTCGTGACCACGATTCCCACCAGCATGAGCAAACCGATGAAAGAGGGGACACCCAGTGGAACACCGGTAATGACCTGCAGGCCAATGGCGCCAGTTGCCGCGAAGGGAACTGAGATAAGTAGCAACAGCGGCTGAAGCAAGGAACCAAAGGTTGCCACCATGATGATGTAAACCACGAGGATGGCGACCAGCAGTGCAATACCGAGCGAACTAAACGCAGCGGCCTGGTCGGCGCTCACGCCGCCTATCTTTGCTGAGGAACCAGCTGGCAGGTTGAGGGTAGTGAGTGCCTTGTTGACAGCGGCGGTTGCGGTGCCGAGGTCTTCACTATTGGGTGTGATGGTGACAGTAGCACTGCGCTGTCCCTTCACCGTGGTCACCGTGGCGGGACCATCTTTGACCTCAATGGTGGCCAGGGTGTCCAAAGGAACTGGCCCCTGAGCGGTGGGAATAATCAGTGCTGCAAGTTCAGCTTCCGTTGCAGGAGGATCCTCAGAGGCGATATAGATATCGAGAGTGGTTCCCTCAATCACAACCGTTCCAACAGTGGTGGGTCGCATTGCCTGAGCAACGTAGCCCGCGAGAGCAACTTCTGAGAAGCCCGCTTCAGCTGCCTCAGTACGCTTCACGGTCACGGCAATGTAGGGGCGAGCTTCGGTGAGGTTACTGGTGACCTGCTTTGCCTCGGGCAGAGCTTCCATGGTTTTCTGAACTTCAGCGGCAGCCTTCTCTAGGTCAGCCTGGTTGGGGGCAGTGATGTTGATTTCAATATCGCTGCTGGCGCCAAAACCGCCCGAAGAACCAATCGTGATGGTGTCCTTGTCAGCTACCTTCTCGACAGCGATGCGAGCATCTTCTTGAATCTTCTGCTGGTCGCCGCCTTCAACGGTGGTGACCGAGTAGGTGATAGCGGTATCTCCACCGCCAACAAAAGCGTCACGCAGTGCGTTACCGGAAGAACCGATTGAGACCTGGACAATCTCAACGCCCTTGGTGTCAAGCAGAGCACCTTCAACATCGGCAGCCATTGCATCCTGTGCTTCCAGGCTGGTTCCCGGCTTAATGGATTCGGTCACAGTGAACGTGTTCTGTCCGGAAGAACCAAGGAAGTTGGTCTTCATCAAAGGCAGTATTGCACCGGTGCCAACAAGCACGAGCAAGGCAAGAATAATCGTGACAACGCTGTGCTTGAGAGTCCAGTTGATAATCGGCAGGTAGCCCTTTTGCAGCCAGCCGGGCTTTTCTTCTCCGGCGAGCTCAGCTTCTTTAGCTTTGGCAGCACGCTTGCCGGTCTCCGATGGTGCACGAAGGAACCAGTAAGCCAGCACGGGAACGATAGTCAATGAAACAAGCAGTGATGCAACTAGAGCGATGGTAACTGTGAGCGCAAACGGGCGGAACAGCTCGCCGGTGATATCTCCCACGAAGGCAAGTGGCAAGAACACGGCAACAGTAGTTGCTGTTGAGGCCGTGATAGCCCCAGCAACTTCACGAACGGCATCCACGATTGTTTCAGCACGGTCTACACCCGGAACAAGTCGGCGCTTGATGTTTTCGATAACCACGATGGAGTCATCAACAACACGACCAATGGCAATCGTCAGCGCACCCAGGGTAAGGATGTTGAGTGTGTAGTTGGACGCCTGAAGACCAATGAAGGTAATGAGCACCGAGGTGGGAATCGAGATTGCCGTCACAATGGTCGAGCGAATCGACAGCAGGAAGACCAGGATCACCAGAACAGCAAAGAGCAGACCCAGCAAACCTTCGGTCGTCAGAGACTCGATGGATTTTTCAATGTAGGGAGCCTGGTCAAAGACAACAGTAAAGGTGGCATTGTTTCCCAAGCTTGCTTCGAGTTCAGGGAGCACAGCATTGACAGCGTGAGACACATCAACAGTGTTTGCGCCAGGAAGCTTGGTAACAGCTATCGTCAGTGCGGGCTGACCGTTGACGCGAGAAATCGTTGTTTCGGGCGCGTTAGTCAGTTCAACGGTGGAGACATCACCAATAGTGACAACACCGGGACCTTTGGCCCCCACGAGCGGCAGATTCGCAATCTCTTCTGTTGAGGTAATGCGTTCACCAATTTGAACAGAGAGTGTCTGGTCATTCTCGGTTATTTCACCGGCGGGAATCAGTAGACCATTTGCATCAAGAGTGTCTTTGATAGCTGCTGTTGTGAGGCCCTGGGCTTGAAGCGCACCGAAATCTGGAGTGATCGTGACGCGCTTTTCTGGAGCACCAAGTAAAGCGGCGTCACGAACGCCTTCAACATCCTTGATTTCTCCAAGTGTGGAAGCGCGAAGCAGGTCAGCTAGCTCGAGTGTGCTGACATCACTCGAGACCGCAATCTGCATGACAGGGAAATCACTGAAGCTTCCGGTGATGACCTGCGGGTCCACATCGGTCGGAAGCTGGGATTTGATGCGGTTGATTGCCTGGTTGATCTTTTGCTCAGAAATGATCAGGTCAGTGCCATAAGTAAACGAGACAGAAATCAGGCTCAGGTTGGTACTGGAGGTCGCTGTGGTGTTTTCGATACCCGGAACACCTTGAATAGCTGTTTCAATTGGGTTAGAGACGTCCTGGTTGACCACTTCGGGTGCAGCACCGGGGTAAACAGTAAGCACAGCCAGCTGAGGGAACTGAACGCTAGGCGCTAATTCCTGCTTGAGATTGGTCAGTGCAAGGCCACCAAAAATGGCAACAACGACCGTGACCAGCGCAATGAGGGCGCGGTTTTTCATACTGGCTTTAGCTAAAAGAAACACAAGTCTCAGTCTGGCACTACTTTTCGATAAACAAATGAGAGTTCTCTGTGGGAAGAATCGGCGTAAAGTAGCCTTTCGTGAGTCCTGAAGAAACACCCACTGGTTCTATTCCAGAATCTAAGTCACCAAAACGCTGGATTATTGGTGATCCGCTCCCAACAGCCATGCTCGAGGGGGAGCTTCTCAAAAAGCGCATAGCCCTTCCTATCTTCGCCAGTGACCCGCTTTCTTCCGTGGCTTACGCCCCTCAAGAGTTGTTGATGATTCTGCTCATCGGTGGACTTGCTTTCCTCAGCTTTGCGCCCTGGATTGCCGCCTGCGTTATCTTGCTCATGGTTGTGGTGATTGCCAGTTACCGCCAACTCATCAAGGCGTACCCTTCCGGTGGTGGAGACTACGAGGTTGCACACAAGAACCTGGGTGAAAAAGCCGGTGTTGTTGTAGCTTCTGCTTTGCTCGTTGACTACGTCATGACGGTGGCTGTGTCCGTTGCCTCCGGTGTGGACAACATCATTTCTGCAATTCCCGAATTGGCACCGGAACGTGTGCTGCTTGCTGTTGTCTTCGTCATCATTTTGGCCGCCATTAACTTACGCGGTGTACGTGAATCAGGTAAGGCATTCGCAATCCCCACCTACTTCTTCGTAGCCAGCGTCTTCATCATGATTGTTGTTGGTCTGGTCCGAACCATCATGGGCGATCCCCCTGTGGCTGAATCTTCCGAATATCTTGTGCAAGGCGAAAGCGTTGCCCAGGCGGCACTGGTTCTGCTGCTTTTGCGCTCCTTCGCCAGTGGTTGTGCTGCGCTCACCGGTGTTGAGGCAATCTCCAACGGAGTCCCCGCCTTCCGTGCACCCAAGATTAAGAACGCTCAGACCACGCTGGTGATTATGGGCGCCATTGCCATCACCTTGTTTGCGGGTCTGATAATCATGGCTTTCATCTCAGGTGTTCGTTATGCCGAAGATGCCTGCCACCTCATCGGCTATGCCAACTGTGAGACGGTTCCACAGCGCTCTTTAATTGCACAGATTGCTGCCGCCACGTTCGGCAACAACACCTTCTTGTTCTATGCCATCCAGGCTGGAACAGCTTTGGTGCTGTTACTAGCTGCAAACACCGCGTTCAACGGCTTCCCGCTTCTGGGATCCGTCTTGGCCCACGATGGTTATGCACCTAAGTCGTTGGAAACTCGTGGTGACCGCCTCATCTACTCCAACGGTGTTATTGCTCTCGGCCTTGCTGCCATAGTGATCCTGACGGTTTTCCAAGCAAACCTCACCCAGCTCATTCAGCTCTACATCATCGGTGTTTTCGTGTCCTTCACGCTAGGCCAATCCGGCATGGTCGTGCACTGGACCAAACTTCTCAAGACAAAGCCTGAGAATCCTGGAAGCATTAAGCGTTCACGCTTGATCAACATCACAGGTGCAACCTTCACTGCCACAGTTCTCATCATCGTCACCGTGACAAAGTTCACCCACGGTGCCTGGATTGTCTTCTTGGCTATGCCTATTCTCTTCACACTCATGATTGGTGTGAACCGCTACTACCGCGACGTTGAAGCAGAGGTGGCTGTTGACGCTGTCACCACATTCGGGGCGAAGGGTGACCACGCAATCGTGCTGGTTGGCAAGATGCAAAAGCCCATCCTCAAAGCCATCGACTACGCCATTGCTGCCCGTCACGACTCCATCGAAGCCGTTCACGTCTCAATCAACGAAGTGGCCACCGCTCGACTTGAGTTGGACTGGATACGCCAAAACATTCACCTGCCGCTGCGAATTATTAGCTCGCCCTATCGCGACCTCAGCTGGCCACTGATTCAGCACATCCGTGAACACCGCGCACAACACGGTTCAGAGATTGTGACTGTGTACCTACCCCAATACATCGTGGGCCACTGGTGGGAGCATGCACTGCACAACCACAAGGCACGTCGCCTGAAGATGAAACTTATGCTCGAGCACGGTGTTGCCATCGCCCTGGTGCCCTGGCTTCTGGACTCCACAGACCTCATTTATGGCCGTCGTTCTCGTCCGGTGCCCGGACAATCACGTCGTGGTGAACCCATACGTCCTCCTGCACGTAAGCCGATGACTCCGGCTAAGCGCGAAAAGACTGACACTGAGTGAAAGATCTGAAAAAAGATCTCTTACCCGTGATCATTGGTGGTGCACTGGGTACAGCATTGCGCATCCTGTTGGACATCATTCTCAGTCTCGTCTTTGCAACTTTCTCGCTCGCTAGCACGATGCTCATCAACGCTGTGGGCTCCTTCGTCTTAGGTTTCTTGGTTGCAGGCCTGTGGGCCAAACCGAAAACTCCACGCTGGTTCAAGGTGGGCATTGGCCCGGGCGTGCTGGGCGGTTTCACCACATTCTCTGGTGTCATGTTGCAGGCACTGCTGATACAGAATCCGATGATGACGGCCGCATTCCTCGCACTCTCTATTGCGACAAGCCTCTTTGCGGCAGTGCTCGGAATCTGGTTGGGAACTCCCCGCAAGAAGGGAGCTCGACGATGAACGCACTGTCCTTTATTCTCGCAATCGTTGCCGGTGGCCTCGGAGCCGGGCTGCGCTATGGAGCAACCGTTGCGTTGCCTCCCAAGAAGGAAGGCTTCCCGTTGGCAATTTTTATTGTCAACGTGGTGGGCTCTTTCCTCATCGGTGTCTTCACTGCACTGTTGATCAACACCGTGCTCTCAACCGAGTTGGGCTTCATTCTGGTGGCTGGCTTCTGCGGAGGTTTCACCACCATGAGCACCTTTGCGGTGGAGTCCGTGGAACGCATGCAATCCGGAAAATGGGTCATCGCGGGGCTAAACATCATTGGGTCAACTGCTGCAGGTTTATTGGCTGTTGGCGCTGGATACGTTATTTCCGGTGGCCCGCTCAGCTCATGAGTGCCGTGCTCATGTTAGACTCGGCCTAGATTTTTTCATTGGTGTCCGGTGATTTTTTCCCGGTGAGCAAGGTAAGGGTTCTCGCATGGGGCGTGGCCGTCAAAAAGCGAAGCACACTAAAGTTGCGCGTGAGCTGAAATACTTCAGCCCTGCTACTGACCTTTCTGCACTCGAGAAAGAGATTGGCCACGCTTCTGACAGTGAAGAATACGTGGACAAGTGGGCTGACCTGTACCCAGACGACGAAGATGAGGAAAGTGAAGCTACGGCTTCTGCCTAATTCTTTTTCTGGGCCCGCATTCTGCGATATGCGCTCTGCAGTGCAACAAACAACAGCAACAAGCCAAACAGCTGAGTAGATAGTCGCTCCGGCAAGATAAACGCGAGCGCTACCCCACCAAATGATGCAGCCACAGCGGCAGCTCCTACAATCAAGCCCTCTTTGAGCACGACTAATCCTGCGCGCAGATTAGGTATTGTTCCAGCGATAGCTGTCGGAACCATAGCGAGCAAAGATGTTCCTTTTGCCAGTAGTGCGCTCAGGCCAAAGAACGACATAAATACCGGAACAGCAATAACTCCCCCGCCGATACCGAGCATTCCCGAAGCAACACCCATCAACAGTCCAAGACCAATCAACGCGAAGGCATTGCCCACACTCATCGTGAATGTGCCGCCTGTCTGTTCAGCCACAAACAAGAGACGCCCGGCTTCGATGAGCATCATGGCGACGAAGGTCCAGTGGATCACAGCTATGGGTAGCACGCGCAAAAGTTTTGAACCGAGCGGTGCCCCGACGATTGCTCCCAGTGCCACCAAACCGGCGACTGCAAAATCTACCTGCTGGTTAATCCCATAGGTGAGGGCGCCCACGATGGAGGTAGGAACAATTGCCAGAAGAGATGTTGCAGAAGCACGACGTTGATCAAGTTTTGCCCACAGCATGAGCAGCGGAACCATGATGATTCCACCGCCGACTCCGAAGAAGCCAGAAAGAAATCCGCCCACTGCTCCAGTGATGAGGAGGGGAAGAATCATGGAGATGCTTAGTTGCTGTAGCTACCGACGAGACGAACAGCGCCACCATTGACGCCCTTGGCACCTTGTTCAAATCCGGTGAAGTCACGCTCGGAGGTGGAAACCATTCCGACCACCCATGCAGGAATACCCAGCTCGGAAAGTTTTTGAGTCACAGCGGATGCTGCCCCGGAGGAAACAACGGCAAACATTCCAATTCCTAAGTTCCAGGTTCCCTCGGTGCTTTCCAGGCTTTCACCAGAAAGCGAGGTGAGAACACGGAACACATTTCCGGGCGACCAGGTGGAACGATCCACCTCAACCCAGGAGCCAACCGGAAGTACCCGTGCCAAGTTGGCAGCGATACCTCCGCCGGTGACGTGGCTCAGGGCGTGGATACTTCCAGCCAGAGCGGGGTCACCAAGAACTTCAACGAGTGGTCCAGTGTACAAACGAGTGGGCTCAAGAAGAACCTCACCCACAACGCCACCAAAGTCGTCTGAGGTGCTGTCGTAGCTCAGCTTGTTTTCGGCCAAAATGTGACGCACGAGTGAGTATCCGTTGGAGTGCAATCCTGAAGATTCCATGGCGATCACAACATCGCCGTTCACTACACGCTCAGCACCTAATGCGTCTGCAGCTTCGACAACACCAACAGCAGCACCCGCAACGTCATAGTCATCAACACCGAGCAGACCAGGGTGCTCCGCTGTTTCTCCACCGACCAGGGCAGTGCCAGTTGAGGAGCAGGCATCTGCAATGCCCTTCACAATGGCAGCAATGCGTTCAGGGTAAACCTTGCCGCAGGCAATGTAATCGGTCATGAACAGTGGACGAGCACCGCAGACAATGATGTCGTCAACTACCATGCCGACCAAGTCTTGACCGATGGTGTCGTGCTTATCCAGTGCCTGAGCGATGGCAACCTTTGTTCCCACACCATCGGTGCTGGTTGCCAGCAGTGGGCGATCAAAATTTTTCAGAAAAGAAACATCGAAAAGGCCGGCAAATCCGCCTACTCCGCCAAGAACTTCAGCACCATGGGTGGCCTTAACACTGGCCTTCATGAGTTCGACAGCGAGGTCACCGGCTGCGGTATCAACACCCGCACGTGCGTAGGAAGAATTCTGGCTCACATCCTCAAGTCTATCCTCAGGAAAGATGTGCCAGACTTGTCTAGGAACTCACGAGAGCTCCTCTACGCACCTCAAATTTCAGGAGCTACCACCGCACATGTGTGGCATCGTCGGAATCGTCTCTACTGAGCCAGTCAACCAACAAATCTACGACGCTCTGTTGCTTCTGCAGCACCGTGGCCAAGACTCGACTGGTATCGCAACCGCAGATGGTTCACACCTGCACATGCACAAGACCAAGGGCCAAGTTCGCGAAGGTTTCCGTACTCGTGACATGCGCACCTTGGTGGGAAACGTGGGCCTCGGTCACGTGCGTTATGCCACAGCTGGAGCTGCCTCAAACGAAGAAGAAGCACAACCGTTTTATGTGAATGCCCCCTACGGCATCATCTTGGTTCACAACGGTAATCTCACCAACACTCGTGAACTTACCAAAGACTTATTTAACATTGATCGCCGTCACGTCAACACCTCCAGTGACACTGAACTGTTGCTCAACGTTCTTGCCACTGAACTACAAAGCACAATCTCTGGCTCTGACTTGAGCCCCGAGCATGTGTTCCACGCTGTTGCAAACCTGCACAAGCGTGTGGAGGGTTCCTACGCCGCTATCGCGATTATTTCTGGGCATGGCTTGCTTGCCTTCCGCGATCCTTTCGGCATTCGCCCGCTGATCCTGGGTAAGCGCGAAATGGACAACGGCAAGACTGACTATGTTGTTGCCTCTGAATCTCTCGTCCTCGAAAGCGGCGGCTATGAAATCGTTCGTGACGTGGAACCTGGTGAGGCCGTCTTCATTACTCAGGATGGAACCCTCTACACCCACCAGTGTGCGGAAAACCCCATTCTTCGTCCCTGCTCTTTTGAATACGTCTACCTCGCCCGTCCCGACTCTGTGATGAACGGCATCTCTGTCTACGAAACGCGTCTGCGTATGGGTGATCGTTTGGCAGCCACCATTGCACAACATGCCCCCCTGGGTGACATTGACGTGGTCATGCCCATTCCAGATTCGTCCCGCCCCTCAGCGATGCAGGTTGCCCGCACGCTTGGTGTGGAGTACCGCGAGGGTTTCTTCAAGAACCGTTACGTGGGTCGAACCTTCATCATGCCCGGACAGGCTCAGCGTAAGCGCTCTGTCCGTCAGAAACTCAACGCCATGTCCACAGAGTTCAAGGGCAAGAATGTCCTCATCGTGGACGACTCGATTGTGCGTGGAACAACCTCTCGCGAAATCGTCGAGATGGCTCGTGCCGCTGGAGCAAACAAGGTGACCTTCACCTCGGCTGCTCCCCCCGTGCGTTACCCCCATGTTTATGGCATCAACATGCCCTCGCGCCAAGAACTCATCGCTCACGGCCGGAAGATTCCGGAGATTGCTCAAGAGCTTGGTGCAGATCACCTGATCTATCAGGAGGTTGCCGACATGGAAGCAGCCATCATGGAAGGATCCAACCTCACCGGGCTTGACCTGAGCTGCTTCACAGGCGAATACGTCACCGGAACGATTACTCCGGAATACCTTGACTGGGTCGAGCGCAACCAGCTGAGCTAATTAGTCCGAGGTGACTTCGGTCTTCTGCGCCGTAACTGTCTTAACGTGCCGCGAGTAATAGCGATCCGCTATGAGGGCAAAGATAAGCCCGAGTGTTCCACCGATGGTTCCCGTGATGAGCATCATGAAGCCAAAGATCTGGGTGAGTGTGAACTCACTGTTATTCGGGAACGCAAAGGTCAGAATCAACGCGGCAATGATGCCGAAAATGATTCCTACGACCATAAATGTCAAAAACTTGGGAGAACGTCGAACAACGACCTGCTCAGTGGTGACTGTTTCTTTTTCGCTCATGTCACCATTGTGCCAGTGGAAAGAGGTAGCTCACATCACTGCGAACGCCTGATGCGCTGATCTTGCCCTGGTCATAGGCTTCACTCCAGGTTTGTTGGCCCGTGGCTATCGCAATCCAGGTAGCAGGATCCATCTCCACCACATTCGGGGGTGTTCCCCGAGTATGTTCTGGGCCTTCCACGCACTGGATGGCTCCAAAAGGGGGAACACGAAGTTCAACAGTATGGCCAGGTGCGCGGTCTGTGACCAGCTGAAGCAGATATCTCACCGCAGTAGCAACATCGTTGCGCTGCGATGAACCGCCCACAACAGCATGAACAGCCTGTTGACCTTCGGCCGCATCAACACGGGGTTTAGCCATGGCGGTTAGGCAGAGCGGGAAACGACGTGTTCAGCAAAAGCCGAGAGTGCAGTTTTCACCGGACCTGCAGGCAGTGGCTCAAGCGCAGCAACAGCTTCGTGTGCCCAACGGCGAGCTTCTTCACGCGTGGCTTGGGTAACTGGGTGCGCATACAGCTCAGCGATAGCTAGCTGGAGGTCAGCATCTGCCTCGGCAGATTCTTCATCGGCATCATCGCGAATACGGGCCAACAGTGCGGCTGCCGCAGGGTCTGTGAGTCCCTGCTTCTCAAGCAGCAAAGTGGGCAGTGTGGGAACGCCTGCGCGCAAATCAGTTCCAGCTTTTTTACCGGTAGCTGCAGATTCGGGAGACAGGTCCAGGACGTCATCAGCGAGCTGGAAGGCGACGCCGATTTTTTCACCAAACTCCACCATGGGCTCCTCAAATTCGCGAGGTGCTCCGGAGTAAACAATGCCGCAACGGGCAGCAGCGGAAATAAGAGATCCCGTCTTATCCGCCAAGACTTGGATGTAGTGAGAGACAGGGTCTTCATCTGGACGGGGGCCGACGGTTTCATGGAGTTGACCCAGGCACAACCGTTCGAAGGTTTCTGCCTGAAGAAGCATTGCCTTCTCACCCAGGCGCGTCATCAGCGTGCTGGCTCTGGAGAAGAGAAGATCTCCGGTGAGGATAGCTACCGAGTTTCCCCACACCTCATGTGCACTGGGAACACCACGACGAAGCGGAGCTTCGTCCATAACGTCATCGTGATACAACGAAGCCAAGTGGGTGATTTCGATTGCTTGCGATGCCGTAACAACTTCAGGGGTTGCACCATTGCCCAGCTGTGCAGTGAGCAGCGTCAGCATGGGGCGAACGCGCTTGCCTCCGGCCCCGTAAAGGTAACGGCCTGACACATCGGCGAGCGCATCGGCAAAATGAAGTTCTGTGCTGAGACCTTCTTCGATTAAGGCCAAACCAGCGTCGATGGTGTCCGCGAGCTGTTTAGTTTCTGGACTGGCGAAAAGTCGTTGACGCAGGGAAAGTCGTCCTGCTACACCACTCACGCTCGTACTCACCCGTTCAGCCTAGTCCTCACTATGAAACTGGTTTGATTCCGCGGTGAAGAGCAACGACTCCGGCGGTGAGATTGCGGTAGGCAACTTTCTCAAAACCTGCTTCACGAATCCAGCTGGCAAGAGTGGATTGGTTAGGCCAATCCTCGATGGAGTCTGCCAAGTAGGTGTAGGCCTCAGTGTTGGAACTGGAAACTTTTGCTACCAATGGCATGACCTTGCGCAGGTAAAAGTTGTAACTCGCACGAATGGGTGCAGCTGGTGGGGTAGAGAACTCGCATATAACAATGCGTCCACCTGGTTTGGTCACTCGGTAGAGCTCCGCTAGTGCTTTCTTCGGCTGAACAACATTCCGGAGACCGAAAGACATTGTCACTGCATCAAAGCTGTTGTCTTCAAAAGGAAGTGCAGTCGCATCTGCTTGAACGAACTCGATGAGTGGATTCTTGCCATGCTTCTTGCGACCTACTTCGATCATCCCGGGAGAGAAATCAGCAGCCACCACATGCGCACCAGACTTGGCCAACGCCGCGGAACTTGTGCCCGTTCCAGCCGCTAGGTCCAATACCCGCTCAGATGGCTGAGGGTTGACAGCGCGGGTCGTGGAGATTCGCCACAGGGTTGCATTACCCGCCGAGAGCAAACTGTTTGTGACGTCGTAGCCGGCGGCTACGTCGTCAAACATGGCAGAGACGTCCTCGGGCTTTTTCGATAGGTCAGCAGTAGTCACAAGAGAAGTCTACGGCGCAGGCGTAGGCTGTCTCGAGTGAGTGTGAATACACAAGGCGGCCTCGTTGTAGAAACGGTGCCCTTAGAGCAGGTTCCAGAGTTGCTGGATTTGCTCGCCCCGTCGTCTCCTCTTCTGTGGTGGAGACGCAATGAGGGCATGGTTGGCCACGAGCCTCTCATCACACGTCACTTCAGTGGCAACGATCGTTTTAGGGAAGCAGCCGCTGCCTGGAAAGAAATTGCCTCCTCCGCTGAGGTCACTGATCAAGTAGACCTTCCTGGCACGGGCTTAATGGCTTTTGGCACTTTTGGGTTCCGATACACATCTGCCATTCCCAGCGTTCTCATCATTCCTCGACTGATTGTTGGTCGTCGCGGTGGAACCTCGTGGCTTACTCGAATTCACCCAGCATCAGAATCTGCATCACCTCTCAGTCCGGAGAAAGCTCAGAGCCTACTTGAGGAACTCATTTCCGCATCTGGAAAGACTGGATCTACTCCTCATGTCACTTTGAGTGAGGGTGCCCAGACAGAAGCCGGCTTCCTTTCTTCTGTCAGTCGTGCTGTGGAACGCATCAACACTGGTGAGGTTGACAAGGTTGTTCTCTCTCGCGATCTCCAGGGAAGTCTTTCTGAGAACTCCGATCTTCGTTTTCCTCTCAAACGTTTAGCGGAAAGCTACCCCGACTGTTGGACGTTCAGCGTTGATGGACTACTGGGCTCAAGCCCCGAGACTTTGGTCAGTGTGCACGGCAACAAAGTCCAGGCACGTGTATTGGCTGGAACAGCACGTCGTGGAAGCGACGCGAACTCTGATCTTGAGAGTGCTGCCGCTTTAGCATCGAGCCACAAAGATCTCGACGAACATGGCTTTGCCACCCGTTCTGTTTTAGATGCTCTTGCACCTTTCACGGGCACACTAACGGTGAGCGAATCACCCTTCACTTTGAAGTTGCCTAATGTCTGGCATTTGGCAACAGATATTGCCGGAACACTCTCTACAGGATCATCATCTTTGGATTTGGTGGATGCCCTGCACCCGACCGCAGCTGTCGCAGGAACCCCCACCGCGGTAGCGGTCACCGTGATTGATGACTTAGAACCATTTGATCGCGGCAGGTATGCCGGTCCAGTGGGCTGGGTTGGTGCAAATGGCGATGGCGAATGGGCGATCGCACTGCGGTGTGCCCAAGTTTCCGCGGATACCATCACGGCATATGCCGGATGTGGAATAGTTTCTGATTCCATTCCAGAAAAGGAATTAGTCGAGACAGAAATGAAATTCCGCCCCATTGTTGACGCCTTTAGCTAGCGGGCAAGCGCCACTTCAATAATCTCTGGCCCTTCGCCTGCCGCAGTCAGAGCGCGTTCAAACTCACTCACAGTTGTTACTTTCGTGAAGCTCCAGCCGTATGCGGCAGCTAGCGCATGGAAATCGACTTCTTGCGGGGTGAGGAAAACTCGATCCATGCTTTCAGCTGGCGCTGTCTGTCCCACTTCTAGAGCATCGAAGATTGTTCCCCCGCCGTCGTTTCCAATGATGACTTGAACACGAGGTCGGGTCTCGTGCTGACCAAAAAGTAGAGAGCTGGCATCATGAAGTGCCGCGAGGTCCCCGACCACAATCCTTGTCAACGCGCCTTCGGCAGCTAAAGCAATACCGATGCCTGTTCCGATGTTGCCGTCGATGCCGGCAAGACCACGGTTAGCGTGAACGGTGATCTTCTTCCCGCCAACGAATTTATCGGCAACACGAATCAGACGTGAGGCACCAAAGACCAAACGGTCGTGAGGCCACGTTGCTCGCCAGACTGCATCAACAAGAAGTTCTCGGTTGAGGGGAACTCGTGATGCAGCGACTTCAGCTTTGAGGAATGCTTTCTTATCCTCAATGCTCTCGGAACGTGACGCAGAGATATTGGGAGCGGTTGCCAACGCAGCATCAATGCTGTTCGTTTCGATTTCAGCAAAGACTTCCCGGCCGGTGTGAATCCACAGGCTGAGCCATTTCTGATCAATCTCACCAGGTTCAACCTCAACGTCGTTGACGAATGCTGCAACGTTGAGACCGGGGTTATATCCTTCAGGAGCTTGGCCCCTCACAACAATCGTTTCAATCCCTGTTGTGGAGTCAGCAATGATTGCCGGAACTTCCCGACTGAGCGTGGGGTGTCCAAAAACGATAATTCGTTCAATCTGCGAGGTGAGTTCTGGCATTGATAAGAGTTGGCGATAAGCAGGAACAAGATTCCTGCCATATCGAGCCCCACTTGTTACCTCAGCAATGAGCGGCCACCCACCCTCATGGGCAACTTCTTCAGCACGAGGGCCTGCATCAGCTCCCGCAATCACAATGGTGCGGGGGCCTCGGTTCAGCAGAACCGTGATTGCTGGCTCAGGGTTGATAAGTGCATTGCTGGTGTGATGACCTATTGGGCGAATATCAATCGGCGAGGACAGTGGCTCACGGAAAGCAAGATTGAGGTGAACAGGGCCTGGGGCATAAGGATTTGTTGCTACTCGCCAGGCCTGTTCGGCAAGCTCGTGTGCGCGACGGACGACAGTCGCTCCAGGAACTGGAGCAGGCTCATCCATGCTGAAGCGAACAGCAGGTCCAAAAATGTCGTGTTGATGTGTTGTTTGGTTACTGCCAATCTCACGCAACTCTTCTGGACGGTCAGCAGTGACAACAATCATGGGAACACCAGCATGGTGTGCTTCTAGAACTGCCGGATGCAGATTTGCTACAGCAGAGCCCGAGGTGGTGATGACTACTGCTGGAGCTGAAGTTTCAACCCCAATTCCTAAAGCAACGAACCCAGCTACACGTTCATCAATGCGTACGTGCAATTTCACATCGCCACGACGCTCAAGTTCGGCAGCCACGAGAGCTACTGCTTGAGAACGTGAACCCGGAGCAAGCACTATGTGTTGGACTCCCAACTCAATCAGAGAGGGCACAAATTCAGCAGCAAAGACTGAAGCAGGCGCCGCCTTTGTCACGACGTGCCGCCGGGTGGATCTTTTGGAGGGAAATTCAGGCCACGAAGGAAGTCTGGGTCATCGTCTGGAGCGATAGTTCCACGAGGGCCCTTGCCTTTGGGCCCTCGGCCCACGGTGAACCACAGGATAGGTCCCACGACAGGAATCACAATGACAACAACTATCCACAAGCCCTTGGGAACTCCGCGCACACGGAATCGATCTATGAAAATCACATCCACCAAAGCAAAAACGGTGAGTGCGATTGCAATAGCGATACCGATAATGAATAACCGAGTCATGATGTATCTAAGTCTAGGCAGGCTCTGAGCTCGCACACAGCCTGTGACATTTAGACTGAATACGTGAAAAAGACTCAATGGCTCTGGTTCAGCCTCATTCGCTTGGCTGCTTTTGCTGTTCCACTGGTCATCACGTTGTGGTTGGGCATCACTCCCTGGCTTGCAGCTCTGCTGTCCGCAATTATCGGTTTCTGCATTTCCTACATTTTCTTTGCAAACCGTCGCAATGCCCTCTCAACAACAATGTATGAAAAGCGCGCAGCTAAAGCAGCTGCAAAAGCAGATAAAGACGCTGAAGCTGAAGACGCTGAGGTAGAGAACCTGCTAGCTGAAGAAGGCAAAGGCAAGGCCTAAGCCGTAAAGCAGCCCAGTCAAGCTCGAAAGTTTGAGGGCGAGGATGTATTCCTGTGCCGACTTGGATGTGACGGTGATCAGGCATGCAGGAAGTGCTGCCAGCAGTGCGAAGTAGGTCAACTGCACTGTGGGATAGAACAAACCTAAATAGGTAACGATTCCAAAGGGAAGAAGAAGTAGCACGCAAAACAGGACAGCTGAGGCTCGCGCACCCATTCGAACAGCGAGTGTCTTCTTGCCAGCTTGAGTGTCTGTAGGGATATCCCGGATGTTGTTTACGACCAGAACAGCACAAGAAATGAAGCCGATTCCCACGGCACCAAAAATACTTTCGTCGTTAACGAGGCCCGCCTGAACATAGGTTGTTCCCATCGTCGCGACCAAACCGAAGAAGATGAACACCATGACTTCACCTAAGCCGGCATATCCATAGGGTCGTTTGCCGCCGGTGTAGAACCAGGCAGCTGCAAGAGCAAGAACACCGATTGCCGTAATCCACCACAGCTGGGTCATGATCTCAATTGCCAAGCCGGCCGCTGCGGCGATAGCAAAGAATGCGAGAGCTACTGCAAGAACCCGCTTGGGTGCAACCGCTCCAGATCCTGTCAGTCGAGGAGGCCCCACGCGAAAATCATCAGTGCCACGAATGCCATCGGAATAGTCGTTGGAGTAGTTGACACCAATCTGCAAAGCAAGAGCAACGACAAGACACAGCAAAGCTAGCGGGGCGTTGAACTTGTCGAGAATAGATGCTGCGCCCGACCCGATGAGAACGGGGGCAACAGCAAGAGGGAGTGTGCGAATACGAGCACCAGAAATCCAATCGCCCACAGTTGCCGGTTTGGGCTTGTGCGACTGGTACTTCTTCTTAGACGTGCTCATACCTTGAGCCTACTTCTGTGCTGAGGCATATTCGGAAAGTGCAACCATGTCAGGTTTGCCTGAACTAAGCCGAGGAACCTCTGGAATAAAACAGACAACTTTGGGTGCCGCGACGCGACCAAGTTTTGCCACGATGGCGTCATAAACCGTTGCAGAAATCTCACCAGCATCAGGGTCGCCGGGGATAACAACGGCCGGGCGTAGTCCCCATTCCGAATCCGGAATATGAACGACTACCGCGGAATAACAGCCCTGGATGCCTGTAACGACGGCCTCGACAGCATCGAGATCAATCTTCAAACCCCCAGAGGTGATGACCCTGTCAAGGCGCCCGAGCACTGTGAGAGTCCCGTCAACAAAAGACCCTGCATCACCTGTTCGGTACCATCTTGTTCCATTCCGATTAAGGAATACATGTGCTGTTCGCTCTGGATTACCCACATACTCGGTTGCCAACTGCGGTGCTGCAATGAGAATTTCGCCCGTGTCTGAATCAATCTCTATAGTCACTCCTGGAAGCGGAACACCGTCGTAGACACAGCCACCAGCCGTTTCACTAGAGCCATAGGTGGTCACAATGTTGAGACCTGCTTGTTCTGCTCTTTCGCGCAGATCACTCTCGAGCGCCTGGCCACCAATCAAGATCGCAGACAATGACCGTGCAGTTTCTACACGCTCGGGGTGTTCGTCGATCTCGTCGAGAATCCGAGAAAGTTGAACAGGAACAAGAGCTGTGTAGCGACGCTGTCCTGTCATCTGTTCAATGGCATCAAGAAATGCTCTTGCATCGAAAGGTCCTGCTGGCATAAACACAGGATCAGTGCCTGAATACTGTGAACGAACAAGTACTGAAACTCCAGCAATATAAGTCAGCGGTAACGCGAGGAGCCATTGCCCTGGTCCACCCAAGCGTTCGTGTGCTGCATGAGCACTTGCTTGCAGCGCAGCTGCGCTGAGAGCAACCGTCTTTGGCTGTCCAGAAGTACCCGAGGTTTGGATGAGCAGTGCAGTGCCATCCGGTGCCTGAGTAATTGTCTCCTCGTTAGCAGCCACAAGTCTGGATGCTCGAGGGTCCCGAACCAGGACGGCAGGTCCGCTGCCAGCCAGAGCGCGCGCTAAATGTTCTTGCACCTGTTCCGGTGCAGTGGCATCACAAAGAACAATCTCAGTCATCTTTAGTAGTGCCAGGGAAAAGCAGACCAGTCAGGGTCACGCTTGTCCAGGAATGAGTCTCTGCCTTCGACGGCTTCATCTGTGCCATAAGCCAAGCGGGTCGCTTCCCCGGCAAAAACCTGTTGCCCCATGATGCCGTCATCGACCGCGTTGAATGCGAACTTCAACATGCGGATAGCTGTGGGAGATTTCGTCATAATGGTGCGTGCCCACGCAAGTGCTTCAGTTTCGAGATCGGCATGATCTACAACCTTGTTCACGGCACCCATTTCATAGGCGCGCTGCGCGTTGTATTCCTCAGCGAGGAAAAAGACTTCACGAGCAAACTTCTGGCCAACCTGTCGGGCAAAGTATGCACTGCCGTATCCAGCATCAAAAGAACCAACATCGGCGTCTGTTTGTTTGAAGTGCGCATGTTCGCGGCTGGCAATAGTCAGGTCACACACTACGTGCAGTGAGTGTCCACCCCCGGCTGCCCAACCAGGAACGACTGCGATAACAACCTTGGGCATGGTTCTGATGAGGCGTTGCACCTCCAGGATGTGCAGGCGGCCTGTTCCAGTGGAGCCATCGGCATATTCGTATCCTGCTTTTCCACGGATGCGCTGATCTCCACCAGAGCTAAATGCCCAGCCGCCATCTTTCGGGCTGGGGCCGTTGCCTGTGATCAAGACAACGCCAACCTTGCTGTTCTGCCTTGCATCATCAAGGGCTCGATACAACTCATCAACGGTCTGCGGACGAAATGCGTTGCGCACCTCAGGGCGATTGAAGGCAATACGAGCAACCTGTCCCATCACGTCGAGGTGGTAGGTAATATCCGTGAACCCTTCAGAACCGGGTGCGACAACCCACTCAGTGGGGTCAAAAATCTCAGAAACCTCAGATGCCATAACACCAGCCTACGCAAGCTCAGGAGATGAGTGGGAGACTAGGCAGGTGGAACCAACCCTCAACGAGCTCAGAAACAGCGCGCATGTGCTCTCTCTCCCGCTTGCTGTGAAATTCCGTGGCATCTGGTCACGAGAAATCATGCTCTTCAAGGGCCCTCAGGGATGGACCGAATTCAGTCCCTTTGTTGAATACAACGATGATGAAGCAGTGCACTGGCTCAAGGCTGCGATTGAATTCGGCTGGTCAGTTGCAGCGCCACTTGTTCGGGATTCAGTGATGGTCAATGCAACTATTCCCGCAGTGGATGCCGAACATGTTCCCGCAGTTTTAGCCCACTTCGATGGTTGCAGAACAGCCAAGGTCAAGGTCTGTGAGTCAGGTCAGACTTTGGGAGAAGATATTGCTCGGGTGAAGGCTGTTCGTGCAGGCATGGGTCCTGAAGGCCGCATTCGTCTGGATGCAAATGGCGGATGGAATGTTGATGAGGCTGAACATGCATTCCATGCTTTAGCCGAATTCGACCTCGAATATGTCGAACAACCGTGTTCCACACTCGAGGAACTGGCCGAACTGCGCGAGCGCACCCACTACATGGACATACCTATCGCTGCAGATGAGAGTATCCGCAAAGCTGAAGATCCTCTTGCCGTTGCCCAGGCTATTGCAGCGGACATTCTGGTGCTCAAAGCTCAGCCGTTGGGAGGTATTTCATCCATCCTTGAGATTGCTAAGCAGGTATCTCTTCCCGTGGTGCTCTCAAGTGCGCTGGAATCCTCTGTGGGTATCTCGATGGGCTTGCATGCGGCAGCTGCTCTTCCACAGTTGGAATACGACTGCGGTTTGGGAACTGCCTCTCTGCTGGCTGCTGATGTCACCAAGAAGCCTCTTCTTGCCCAGGCCGGATCAATCTCAGTCCAGAGAGTTGATGTCGACGAGGAGATGCTCAGCAGCTTGGCCGCTCCTCCAGACACCACTGCGTGGTGGCTGGAGCGACTAGAGCGCTGCTACGCCCTGTTATAAACCGGAGTAGGCGTGTAAGCCCTTGAAGAAGATGTTCACGACTGTGAAGTTGAAGATCACGGCAGCGAAACCAACAATGGCAAGCCACGCGGAGCGTGTGCCACGCCATCCACGTGTCGACCGGGCGTGAATGTAGCCGGCGTAGACGGTCCAGATAATGAAGGTCCACACTTCTTTGGTGTCCCAGCCCCAGTATCGTCCCCACGCCTTTTCAGCCCAGATTGCCCCGGCGATCAAAGTGAATGTCCACATCACAAAGCCGATGATGATGAGTCGGTACGCGTAGTTCTCGAGTTGAACAGAGTCAGGTAACCGGGTGAGGAATCCCAAACGGGTCTTTTCGTTCGCCGCGACGGCATTCTCGCGTTTGGTCTGAAGGAGTTGCATCAGTGAGAGAGCGAAGCCCAAGGCAAAGAATCCTGTTGCCAGTGTCGCCACGAAGACGTGAATAACGAGCCAATAGGACTGCAGTGCTGGCGGAAGCGGAACAACTTCGACGTAGTAGCGGGTTGCAGCCAGCCCAAGTAGCAACAGCACCAAACCGGTAATGAAGGCACCAAGGAACTTCATATCCCACTTGAGGTTCACAATAAGGAACACGGCAACAATGACCAGAGTTCCTGTCATGGCGAACTCATACATGTTCGCCCAAGGAACACGTGAGGCAGCAAATCCTCGCATCATGGTTGCGGCGAATTGGAGAATGAATCCCAAAACCGTCAGTGACATTGCGATGCGAGCAAGCTTGCGGCGTTCAGGAACCACGGCGACGGTGGTGGCTTCGCCCACAGGAGCGGAACCACTACTCGCACCCTTGGCTAGATCCAGTGTGAACAGCACAAAGGCGATGGCGTAAATCGCCATCGAAGAGTAGAGGGCAAGGACGGAATACTGCGAAAGAGTGTCTGTCACGAGTTCAATCCTAGAGCTCGGTGAATTTTGTCTTTGAGGGCGTTAACAGCACTTTCTAAGCTTGGGTCGTCACCACGTGCCAAACCAGCGCATTCCGCTGTGACCGAACCATCAGAATTTTCTGTGACCGAAACCCACATGCGTCGACGTGGGATAAACAATGACACCAACAAGCCTGCGAGCGCAGCCATGGAGAAGAACAGCACCCAGCCTTGTGTTGGATCTCGGTGAATATCGAGCGAGACAAACTTCTTTACCCCGTCAAACGTGACAGTGCCCAAACCTTGAGGTAACTCGACAGTTTCACCGATTTTCATCTCGAGGGACTTCTGCGGAGCCTTGCGTCCAGCGAGCTTGGTCATGTCTTCTGTATCAAGTGCATAAACAGAACGAGGAATACCGTCATCAAGACCGAGGTCACCAGAGTAGACGTCGAGGGTGAGGCGAGGATCTACGAGGTCTGGATACATCGAGAAGAATGCTCCGCTGTGTCCTTCACTAACGGTGGGATAGAAGAACCCGATCAACCCGACTTGTTCTTTGAGGCCGTCTGGGAGTTTGATCACACCCAGTGAGGTGAGGTTCTTATCTTGTGGCAAGAAGTTCACCGAGTCGGTGAAAATGACGTTCCCCTCAGGGTCACGAACAGTGACAGTTGGGGCGTAGCCATTACCCAGGAGGTAAACGTCAGTGCCCTCAATGCGCAAAGGCTCGTTCACTTTAATAACTTGTTTCTGGGGTTCTTGCCCCTTGATTTGGGTAGTTACCTCAGCGGTGTAGTCAACCGGCTGCCCAATAGCGTTCGCGTTTTGTTCCTCATAGACCGTTGTGAACTTATCCAAAGTGATGGTGTACGGAGGGAGCGAGGAGGAGTTGAAGAAACGTCCTGGGTTGAACGAGTCGAAGGCAATCAAGCTGTTAGTAAATGCTTGGCCTTCATAGATAGCGCGCTGACCGGCAAAGCCAAAGCCACCGCCGAAACCAACCGCAATGAGAACGCCGACGAGAGCAAAGTGGAAAACAAGGTTTCCTGTTTCGCGCATGTATCCGCGCTCTGCTGAAACAGTGATTGCTCCGGTGCTGGCGAGCTTGCCTTTTCCTGACGCAGGCCGGTCATAGCGTGCGACACGGTATCGGTCTGCTTTGAGGACGGCTTTCGATGCTTCGAGCACTTCTACGGCGCTCTTACCTGAAACGGTGAGCTCCGCATGGGCCGGAAGACGTCCCAGATTTGCTGGGGTTGCTGGGGGTTGTGCGCGCAATGCCTCAAAGTGGTGTTTGGTGCGAGGAAGCACACAGCCAATCAGAGAAATAAAGAGAAGCAAGTAAATCGCGGAGAACCAGGCAGATGAATAGACATCGAAGAGCTGGAACTTATCCAAGATAGGTGCCACGTCTTTGTGGTCCACAAAGTACTGGCTTACACCGTTGGGATCAGAGCTGCGCTGAGGAACGAGTGAACCTGGGACTGCAGCGATGGCGAGCAAAAGCAGCAACAGCAATGCAGTGCGCATGCTGGTGAGTTGACGCCAGAACCAGCGCAACCAGCCCACAACCCCCAGTTGGGGGTTAACGATTTTGGCGTCAGCCGCAGAGTCGTAGTGATCAGATGGTCGGGACAAAGTTACTGATCACCGCCTGCAGTTGATAAATCCATTGAGTCCACAATCCTGTCACCATGAGCACACCCAATACGATGAGCAAAATGCCGCCGAAGATGTTGATCGCGCGAATGTGACGCTTCAAGAATGCCACGGAACTTGTTGCCCAACTCAATCCGAAGGCAAGCAGGATAAAGGGGATACCCAGGCCAACGCAGTAGGCAAAACCTAGCAATGCGCCCCGCCACGGCGAAGCAGTGTCAATACTCAAAGACAAGATAGCGGTGAGGGTCGGGCCAATACAGGGAGTCCATCCCAAACCAAAGACGACACCGAGAAGCGGTGCGCCGGCTAGTCCTGTTGCTGGAGAAATGTTGAGCTTGGCTGTGCGCTGAAAGAATCCAAATTGGCCGATGAATATCAAACCCATCGCAATGACTACGAAGCCAAGGATGACGGTAATGAGTTCCTGCCATTGAAGAAGCCAGACACCCACTGCACCAAATGCTGCACCATAGGCAATGAATACGGCAGAGAATCCCGCGATGAACAGTGACACCCCAGCCACCATGCGCCACATATTTGCGCGACGAGTTTGTGCATCACTTGCCGGCGCACTCACACCACTGACGTAGGCGAGATATCCCGGAACTAGTGGAAGCACACATGGTGAAGCAAAGGAAATAAGACCGGCAAGTATTGCCAAAGGGATGGCGACAAGAAGTTGCCCGCTGTAAACCAGCTCGCCCACGTTCTCCATTAACCCGTGCTCTTTTCTGCGGCGACGTCGTTAATCAAAGTGGTCAGAATGGACGGGCTTTGCAGCTGCCCAAGAATTCGAGCAGCAACACGTCCCTGAGCATCCAAAACCAGCGTGGTGGGAACTGCGTTGGGTGGAACTTGGGAGGCAAAAGAAAGCTGAGCTTGCCCGTTTTGATCCATGATGCTGGGGTAAGTCACACCAAACCGCTCATTGAAAGAGATTGCTGTCGCTGCTTGGTCACGGACATTAACTCCGAGGAAGTTCACACCTGATGGAGAGGTCTCCTGGTAGACCTGCTCAAGGTCAGCTGCTTCGGCACGGCAGGGTGCACAGCCGGCGTACCAGAAATTCACCACAAGAACATTGCCGAGATACTGCTCTGAAGTAACGGTTTCACCCGTTTCAGTGGTGCCCGTAAATGTGATGGGCTCACCACGGTTCTCCAGCAGGATCTCGGTGACAGAACCGTCTCCAGCGATGTAGTTCTTGTTTGAACCTTCTCGATATTGCTGAGCAAGAGGGTCTGATGAACATCCGGTCAGTGCCAGGGCAAGTGCAGTAGCGCCGACAACCAATGTGCGCGTCAATCGTGAACTCATACAGCTCCCACATCCAATGCTGTAGCTGTGAGCTCTGAGGCAGGTTCAACATAACCAACCTCGACAAAACCTAGTTCAGGCTTGAGCGGGTCAATCAACTCGAGAGTCGTGATGCTCGAGAGTGTGCAGCGGCGAGACCGGGGGTCATGAAACAGTTTCTTGCCACTGACATCACGGTGAACCATCCAAATAGGTAATTGGTGACTGACTATGACGACATCGCCGTCAGGGACTGAAACCGCTGCGTCTGTCATTGCTTCACGCATCCGTGAAGCAACGGATTGGTAAGGCTCGCCCCAACTGGGCTTGAAAGGATTAATGAGGTATTTCCAATTACCAGGATCTTTCAATGCAGATTCTGGTCCTCGCATTCTTTTTCCCTCGAATGCGTTTGTCGGTTCAATCACACGCTCATCAAGTTTCACTGGCAGGTTGAGTGCCTTGGAAACCGGCGCGGCAGACTCTTGGGTCCGTTGAAGTGGGGAGGCAATCAACTGCGAAAAAGTGCGTCCACGGCTTGCTAAATCGGCCGCGGCGAGTGCGGCCATTTGGTGACCGGCATCTGAGAGTCCGTATTCGGGTAGGCGTCCGTACAGCACCCTATTCGGGTTGTAGACCTCGCCGTGTCGGACAAGGTGCAACTGCGTGGCGACCATGCTTCTAAGTCTACGGAAGCCTTTCCGGTGAATTCGCCGAGAGTCGGCCGGCTAAACTTGGGTCTCGTGACTGAACGCATCGTAATTAAGAACCTGGCAACAATCCCCGAAGGCCCCGTAACGGTGGCTGGTTGGGTAGATAAGGTCCGTGACCAGAAGAGAGTACAGTTCGTTGTGCTCCGGGATGAGAGCGGCGCAGCCCAGCTGGTGCACCCCCGTGCCGAAGAATCTGATCCTCTTGCCGACATTATTTCTGGTTTAGCTACCGGTTCTTTCATCCGTGTTACCGGTGAACTCAAACTTGATGAGCGTGTGAAGCTCGGTGGCTTAGAAATCAAAGTCTCTGACATCGAAGTTGTCACCGCAGCTAACCCTGAAACTCCTATCGCTGCTGACAGTGGCATTGATAAGCGTTTGGATTGGCGCTTCCTGGACCTCCGTGAGGCCCGCAACAACCTCATCTTCCGGGTAGAGACCACTCTCGAGCACGCGATGCGCTGCTACTGGATTGAGCGTGACTTTATTGAGATTCACACGCCCAAGCTCATGGCTAGTGCCAGTGAATCTAACGCTGAGCTGTTTGAGGTTGAATACTTCGAGGGCAAGGCCTACTTGGCGCAGTCCCCACAGTTCTTCAAGCAGATGGCCCAGTCCGCTGGCTTTGGCAAGATTTTTGAAATTGGCCCTGTTTTCCGCGCTGACCCTTCTTTCACCTCTCGTCACGCAACCGAGTTCATTTCTGTTGACGCAGAGATGAGCTGGATTGACAGCCACGAAGACGTGATGAAGATGCAGGAAGAGCTTCTTGTTGCTGCATTGACTGCAGTGAAGGAAAAGCACGGCGAGGAAATCAAGGAACTTTTCGATGTTGACGTTGTAGTTCCCTCAATTCCTTTCCCCCGCATTCCTCTGGCAGAAGCCAAGAAAATCGTTGCCGAGCGTGGCTATGAAGTTCCTCGTAACGATGACGACATGGACCCCGAAGGTGAGCGACAGATCGCCGCATATGTTGCAGAAAAGTATGGTCACGAGTTTGTTTTCCTGACCGATTACGCCACCAGCATTCGCCCGTTCTATCACATGCGTAATGCAGAGGATCAGACCATCACCAACAGCTATGACTTGATTTGGCGTGGAACCGAAATCACCACTGGTGCTCAGCGTGAACACCGCATCGACATTCTCGAAGCCCAAGCTCGTGAGAAGGGTCTGGATCCGAAGGAACTCGAGTTCTACCTCGACTTCTTCCGATACGGGGTTCCTCCCCACGGTGGTTTCGGTATGGGTCTCTCACGTGTGTTGATGCTTCTTCTGCACCAGCCCAACCTGCGCGAGGTTACCTACCTGTTCCGCGGACCAAACCGTCTGACTCCGTAAGTCCAGTGTCTTAACGAACAAACGCCTCCCCTGCGGGAGGCGTTTGTGTTTCAGGATTGGATTAGATTGCTCCGAGCTCGGTCAGCTTGGCGTGGAGTTCACTGTCGCTGGGCTCACACTGCACGGCACCATCTGGGAAGGCGATGACAGGGATGTTCTTTCGGCCTGCAAGGCCGGCTGCTACATCGGCTGCTTCGGGGACTTCCTCGAGGTCAACGTAGTCGTAATCAACATTGAGGGTGTCGAGGAGAGATTTGGAGCGGCGGCAGTCGCCACACCACATTGCGCCGTATAAGGTAATTTTCCCTGTTGAGTCAGTCATAAAACAAGCCTAACCCTCTACAATCAGAGCTTGGGGAAAATTTCCCACGCTGGATAATCCCTTTTGTGATTGCTGGCACTCTTGAAAGGTTTACACATGCAGTTCACTGACTTCCTCTGGACATTCCTGTTCGCGTTCCTCCTTATCGCGTACATCATGATTTTCTTCTCGATCATTACCGACCTGTTCCGCGACCACACCATTGGTGGAGGCGCCAAGGCTCTCTGGGTGATCTTCTTAATTGCAGCTCCTTTCATTGCTGCGCTGATTTACCTCATCGCTCGCGGTAACGGCATGGCTCAGCGTCAGCAGGCTGCTGTTGCTGCTGCAAAGAAGGAAACCGACGACTACATCAAGCAGG
Source organism: Aurantimicrobium minutum (assembly GCF_002355535.1). Classification (NCBI taxonomy): domain Bacteria; kingdom Bacillati; phylum Actinomycetota; class Actinomycetes; order Micrococcales; family Microbacteriaceae; genus Aurantimicrobium; species Aurantimicrobium minutum. The sequence continues at coordinate 1,513,478 of NZ_AP017457.1, read as the reverse complement.
TCGCTGGTACTTCCACCGCTGACGAGCTGGCTAAGGCTCAGGCTCTCAAGGACTCTGGTGCAATCACCGCAGCTGAGTTCGCAACCCTGAAGAAGAACATTCTCGCAGGTAAGTAATTTCACGCACGAAGGGCCCGGGATTACTCCCGGGCCCTTCGTCGTTAAGTCTTGAACTTTATAACTCGTAGTCGACAGCGGTGCGCTCCACTGCATACTTCTTGATGACCTGTGCTGCCTCTTCATGCGCGGGATGAGACGCATAGGCAGCTAAACCTTCAGCGTCATCGAAAGTTGAATCAAGCACGACGTCGAAGTTTGCTCCAACGAATAGTGCATTGGGCCGGACCGTGAGTGAACGCAGGCTGGGGACAACGCCATTGAGACCCTCTAGTGCTACCCGCATTTCTTCAGCTTGGGCCAACTTCTCTTCTGCAGAGTCGGTTCCTAACTTCCACATCACGATGTGACGAATACTCATGAGCGCTCCTTCAAAGCTAAGCGAAGGCGCTCAGGATCGATACGCCAATAGTTGTGAACTTTGCCGTCAATTAACAGCACGGGAATTTGATCCCAATAGGAATCGTAGAGATCTTGATCGTCCTCAATAGATTTGTGTTCCAGAACAACCTGATCTGTTTCAAAATCAGCAAGAACACCCTCGACCGCAACCTCAGCTTCTTCACAAAGGTGGCAACCAGGTTTGCCAATCAAGGTGAGAGTTATCGCAGACACCACTCCAGACTAGGACACTGTCTAAGCGTGCAAAAAGCGCCAGACCTGATGGTCTGACGCCTTTGTGCTGTCAAGAAGTAGTCGAACTACTTCTTGTTGCGACGCTGGTGACGAGTCTTACGAAGCAACTTACGGTGCTTCTTCTTCGCCATACGCTTGCGGCGCTTCTTGATGACTGAACCCACGGAAACCTCACAAAAATCGGGTTAGACCGCAACGGTGGCGGTCAGAGCAAGGCAATTAATGCCTCGTGGAAGTCTAGCGGATTACTTGCGACCCTTTTTACGCAAGCCAGAAGTGAGCTTGTTCACAGCATCTTTGGTGCTGTTTTGCAGATCACCAAAAGCCTGAGTTACCTGGAAAACCGTCGTTGCAGCGGCACTACCAACAGAGCTTCCTGCTGCTGTGACTGCTTCGCTCGCAAACAAACGCTCGTCATATTCGTCAGTGGAAGAACCAGGGAAGTTAACACTCAAGAAAGGAATCACCCAATCCTCCAGCTCCTCTAGTGGCGTGGGGTCAAGGTGGTAGAGGCGGTGCTGTCCATCTTCACGAACACCCACAACCCCTGCTTCGCGAAGTACCTTCAGCTGCTTAGAGACGGTGGGCTGACTCAGGCCGGTGCGAGACACAAGTTCGGAAACACTCATCTCACCTGTGGAGGTGGTCAAGTTTTCTAGCAAGATTTGCAAAATCTCACGACGGGTTTCGTCCGCAACAACGTCAAAAATGTCAGCCATGTATCTAGGTTAGCGCCCCCGTGCACCGCGTAGCATGGGAGGAGTTACTCAGAGAGGGAAACAGGTTGGCTTCATCACAACAACTCTCCCTTCCTGCACGCATTCGTGAAGGCCTCGAGGCGTTTGCCTCGAGGTCACCTTCTCGATTCGCGATTCTGATCTTTGCCTCACTGATCATGGTTTTCACCATTCTTCTTGCTCAGCCATTTGCTAGCGCAACTGGTAAACCCACTTCTTTTGCAGACGCATTCTTCAACGCCATGTCGACTATTTGTGTTGCCGGGTTGAGCACTGTTGATATGGCGACGTATTGGTCTCCTCTGGGGAATGCCATCATCTTCACAGGAACCCAGGTTGGTGCGCTTGGTGTTCTAACGTTGGCCTCCATCTTGGGAACCATCATCTCGGGCCGTTTGGGATTACGAGCTCGCCTGATGGCCGCAAGCGACACCAACCCGATGCGCATTCACTCGGGGCCAGTAGCCGAAGGCCAAGCCATTCGACTTGGTGAAGTCGGTGGCCTGCTTGCCACAGTTGCTTTCAGCTTGATCATCATTGAAACCACAATTGCTCTACTCATGCTTCCTAGCGTGCTCTCTGCTGGATACTCCCTGGGCGAAAGTGTTTGGTACAGCTTCTATTACTCGGCCATGGCATTCACGAACACCGGCTTCACCCCCAACGTGGGTGGTCTTGTGCCTTTTGCTCATGACTACTGGTTCCTTACCTTGATCATGGTTGGTGTGTTCCTCGGAAGCGTGGGCTTCCCCGTAATCTATGCGCTCAGTCGTAACCTCAAGCACCCCCGCAGATGGTCTCTGCACGTCAAGCTGACCCTCACAACGTGGGCCATTTTGTGGTTTGGGGGAATCGTGGGATACCTCATTCTCGAACCAGGTAATTCTCAAGTGTTCATGGGCATGGGGCCGGGTGAACTCACCTATCAGGCGGCATTCCTCTCCACCATGTCTCGTTCCGGTGGTTTCAATCTGGTCGATATCTCTCAGCTAGATTCCTCAACCTTGCTGTTCACAGACATGCTCATGTTTATTGGTGGTGGCTCGGCCTCCACCGCCGGCGGTATCAAAGTGACCACGTTTGCGGTCTTGATTCTTGCTGCCATTGCAGAGGCACGAGGACGTTCCTCAATAGAAGCTTTCAAGCGTCGCATTCCCGGAGACGTGCTGCGCCTAGCTGTGAGCGTGGGTCTGTGGGGGGCAACCACGGTAGCTATCGGCACCCTGATCATTAGTGAGCTCACAGATGCCCCGCTGGAATATGTACTCTTTGACGTCATCTCTGCTTTCGCCACCGTAGGAATGTCCACCGGTGTGACAGCAGAATTATCCGATCCTGCTCTCTACGTTTTAGCTCTTGTCATGTTTATGGGTCGCGTCGGTACAGTGACTATGGCGGCAGCTTTGGCAGCAACACAAGTAGGACAATTCTTTACCCGCCCCGAGGAAAGGCCGATCGTTGGTTGATCACAAAAAGAAAAACAATGCGGTACTGGTTATCGGCCTAGGCCGTTTTGGTGCTGCAACTGCCGGCCAACTCGATCGCCTCGACCGAGAAGTTCTTGCCGTGGACACAGACATGGAGCTTGTCCAGAAGTGGTCAGAGCGTGTGACCCACGCAGTACAAGCAGATGTGACCAACATTGATGCCCTCAAGCAAATTGGAGCAGAGGAATTCTCAACCGCCGTTGTTGCCGTGGGCTCTTCCATCGAGGCAAGCGTGCTCATCACCGCGAACTTAGTTGACCTTGGCATTCCAGATATCTGGGCTAAAGCAATCAGCAAATCCCACGGCCAGATCCTCACACGCATTGGGGCAACCCACGTGATTTACCCCGAAGCAGAAGCTGGTGAGCGTGTTGCTCACCTGCTCTCAGGACAGATGCTCGACTTCGTTGAGCTGGACACTGACTTCGCCATTGTGAAGATGTATCCCCCACTGGCTATTCAGAACAAGACTCTTGCTGAGGCAGCCCTGCGGCGCGATTACAAGATCACCGTTGTGGGTGTGAAGAAGCCAGGCGGATCGTTTGTCTATTCCACGGCTGACACTTATGTCGAAGCACGTGACCAAATTATTGTTTCTGGTCACCCCGACGACATTGAAAAGTTCGCTTCTTTAGAAAAGTAACTATTCTCCGCGGGCCATTTCCTCGGAACGAGCAATTGCCGCTTGAGTTCCCTTAAGCAATATTGCTTCGATGTTGGCATCATCAAAGACCGCAATGGCACGTTCAGTGCTCCCCTTGGGGCTGGTCACCTGGCGACGCAGCTCTTGGGGTTCCTCACCGGATTGTGCAAGTAGCTCAACAGCACCGCGGAAGGTGCCCTGCACCATTTTCTGAGCTTGCTCAGCACTAAATCCGTGGGTAATGGCCACCTTGGTGAGCTGCTCAATGAAATAGAACACGTATGCAGGACCAGAACCTGAGATTGATCCCAGGGCATCAATCATGTTCTCGGGCAGGACGATGACTTCACCTACGGTGGAGAACATGCCACAAATAAGGTCGAGCTGAGCTGGGGTGGAACGTTTTCCGGCAGTAATGCCGGTCACACCCAAGCCAATCTTGGAGGGCGTGTTGGGCATGGTGCGAATAACAGAAACATGTTCGGGCAGGTGCGCTTCCATGGTGGCCGTCGTTACACCGGCCGCAACGCTGACGACGATTGCGCCCTCGGCGAGCGCGGGAGATATTTCATCCAGCAGATCTGGAACCATTGCTGGCTTGACTGCCACAAGTACTATGGCGGCACCGCGCACTGCCTCGAGGTTCGCTTCGGGGTTAGTGGCGGTTGCCCACGCTTGCACCCGTGGTTCGTTGTCGAATGACGCTGCGTTATCGGCACTTCTGTTTGTTACGCGAACAGCTCCCTCCACACTCACGTGTGGAGCAAGGAGGCCGGCAAGAATTGCTCTGGCCATGGATCCGGCGCCAAGCATTGCGATGGTGGGCAGGGTTACCTGTGTATTTTCACTCACCCGCTCATTCTAGGATTGACTCAAGACGATTGAGGGAGATACGTCCATGAGTGCAACCGGTGGCACCAAGGCAATCATTGCTGCACTGCTCGCAAACCTAGGTATTGCTGCCACAAAGTTCATCGCCTGGGCTCTCTCCGGCGCTACCTCTCTTCTTGCGGAAGCAGTGCACTCTCTCGCCGACTCAGGTAACCAGGTGTTGCTCCTGATTGGTGGCCGCAAAGCCAAGCAACGTGCTGATGGCAAGCACCCTTTTGGTTACGGCCGCGAACGCTACGTCTATGCCTTCGTTGTCTCCATCATTTTGTTCAGCGTCGGTGGTGTCTTCTCCCTCTATGAAGGTTTTCACAAACTCCAGCATCCTGAGCCGCTCGAGATGTGGTGGCTTCCTCTGCTAGTTCTCTCCATCGCGATTGTCTTAGAAAGCCTTTCTTTGCGCACAGCTATTCGGGAATCAAACCCTCACCGTGGTGATGCGTCCTGGATTCAATTTGTTCGTCACGCCAAAGCACCTGAGCTTCCGGTAGTTCTGCTGGAAGACACTGCTGCTTTGCTTGGTCTTGTCCTGGCGTTCTTCGGTGTGAGTCTTACGGTAATCACCGGCGATAGCCTCTTTGACGCTTTGGGCACGATTGGTATTGGAATTTTGCTGATTGTGGTGGCGATCATCCTGGGCATTGAAACAAAGAGTTTGCTCATTGGTGAAGGGGCAAGTGTCGAGGATGTTCAGGCCATTGAGAAGGCAATCATTGCCGGTGGTGAAACGGACGGCATCATTCACATGAAGACTCTTTATCTTGGCCCCGATGAGTTCTTAGTCGCAGCAAAGTTAGCTTTCCCGGCGGAGCTTCGCTTCTCTGAGGTAGCCAAAGCAATTAACACCATTGAGAGTCGTGTTCGGGAAAGTGTTCCTGCTGCTCGGGTGATTTATCTCGAGCCTGACGTGGCACGGGTTGACCGGACTGAGTCACTGGCAACGGATGCCATCGTGATTAAGGGAACTGACTAACCCAGTTTTTCTCGGAAGAACTCGGTCAATAACTGTCCGCATTCTTCGGCGCGGACACCCGAAATCACTTCAACCTGATGGTTGAGCCGGCGGTCACGAAGCAGATCAAAAACTGATCCTGCTGCACCTGCTTTTTCATCCCACGCACCGTAGACAACGGTGGGGATGCGTGCAGCAAGTATTGCTCCAGCACACATCACACACGGCTCCAGGGTGACAATGAGTGTGCAGTCATCCAATCGCCAACTTCCTAAGCTGGCTGCAGCAGCTCTGATGGCCATCACTTCAGCGTGGCCGAGAGGGTCGTCGTCTCGCTCTTTAGTGTTTCTTCCGGTGGCAATCACCTCACCTGCGGCGTCCAGGATGACTGCTCCCACCGGGACGTCATCAGAGTGCGCACAGGCACGTGCTTGTTCGAGAGCAAGCTCCATCTGGGCTTTGCGCTCTGCGGAGGTGGGGACAGCCATGCTTTCAGCCTATATCGGCTTATTTGACAGGGTTTAGCTACGTCCGGTTAACTTATCCCTATGACATACGGAGCTCACACCACCTGTGGTGACCGCGGCATGATGCCCGCGATGAGCTGTGCCTGCCGTCGAATGTGTTGCAGCAACTAACCTTCCTCGCTCCACTTCTCGACTTCCAACACATCGCCCGTGTTTAGCTGGCTCGATGTTTTACGGCACTACAAAGGATTCCCCAGATGTCTACTCCCCACGAACGCCCCCAACCTAAAGGCTTTGCCTTGTATGTTGGGCTCGATGAAGCCAGCGCCGCTGAGCGCGGTCTCGATCTCGGCAAGGTTGTCGAAGCACTCAAGAAGCTCACCAACGAACTCGTCCCCGGTACTGAGACCTACGCAGCTGTTGCGTTAGCACCAGCGAATTCCAAGGGACGCCAAGTCGATTTGGTCCGTTTGGCACTGCAGGAGCCTTCTGCGGTGGCGAAATACAAACCCGAAGATGATTTTGAGCCTTCTGACGGTGACGGTGGTGTTGTTGTGGACATCTCGCGCAAGCGTGTCCTCATCGACTACCAAGCAGCACCGCTAACTTTCAAGGAATTTGAACTGCTGCAGTTCCTTGTCGTTCACAAAGGCGAGACCATCAGCCGCGAAGAGATCATCAAAGCCTTGTGGCGAGAAGATGATCTCGATATTCCTAACGAGCGCACCATTGACGTTCACGTGCGACGCCTGCGCTCCAAACTGGGCCGCTTCGAGGACATCGTCCGCACTGTTCGTGGTGTGGGCTACCGCTATGACCAGCACGCTGATGTCACGGTCATGCACGCAGGAACCCCCAGTCCTGATCTGTTCTAAATCATTCACAGGTAACACAAAGAAAAAGTTCTTCCCTACCGTTACCTTTTCGTTATAAAGTGACAGTACGAGCCTTACTTGCTGTGGTGGCCTCGTGAATGTGATTGCAAAACTCTTGGTGTAAAACAAGGGCCGATCGGATGCCTCTTCCGATCGGCCCTTTCCCATTGCCTAGGCTGTACCTATGACCTGCACAATCGTTTGGCTTCGAGATGACCTCCGTGTTGCAGATAACCCTGCCCTAGCTGCTGCCATCGAACACGGTGAACCTGTGGTTGTGGTCTACATCCTCGACGAGGTCAGCCCCGGTATTCGGCCACTGGGTGGGGCAACCAAATGGTGGTTACACCACAGCCTGGTTGCACTCTCGGACAAAGTGCGCCGCCTAGGGGGCGAGCTGATTCTCAAGCAAGGCGCCTCAGCAGACATTATTCGAGGACTCATCCGTGAGACCAATGCCAGTGCGTTGTACTGGAACCGTCGCTACGGCAAACCAGAGCGTGACTTAGATGCCAGCATCAAGGAATATGCCAAGGCTTCAGGTGTTGATGCCCACTCGTTCCAAGCGAATGTTTTGTTTGAGCCGTGGACAGTCCGAACTGGAAATGACACCCCGTACACCGTGTTTACTCCGTTCTGGAAGTCGTGTGTCAACCGTCCTACCCCACCACGCTTACCTATCCCTGCGCCCACCGAACTCATTCCTCCGGCAACCCAACCTGCCAGTGATGAATTGGATTCCTGGAATCTGCTGCCGACTTCCCCGAACTGGGCTCTTGCTTTTGACCATCGCTGGAACGTCGGTGAAAACGGAGCACATCAGGCACTCGAGCGCTTCTTTGATTCGCGCATCACCAGATATGCAAAGGGTCGTGACTTCCCTTCGGAGTACTCCACGAGTGAGCTCTCCCCACATCTGCGGTGGGGTGAAATAAGCCCGTTCCAGATTTGGCATGCCACAGATGAATTCCGTCGCAAGATGGGCAATACTCCCGAGATCACAACCAATGCCACCAAATTCCTCTCCGAGCTTGGCTGGCGCGAATTCAGTTACCACCTGCTCTATCACTGGCCAGAGCTAGCCACCGTAAACTTTGATGCCCGGTTTGATCACTTCCCCTGGGGTCCAGCAGATCCAGACATTCTTGATGCTTGGCAGCAAGGAAGAACCGGAATCCCACTCGTCGATGCGGGTATGCGCGAACTGTGGCAGACCGGCTACATGCACAACCGTGTGCGGATGGTGGCCGCTTCTTTCCTAATCAAGAACCTACTCATTGATTGGCGTATCGGTGAAGCCTGGTTCTGGGACACCCTGGTTGATGCTGACCCTGCCAGCAACGCTGCCTCCTGGCAGTGGGTTGCGGGCAGTGGTGCTGATGCAGCACCGTACTTCCGAGTGTTCAACCCCAAACTTCAAGCCGAGAAGTTCGACCCTAAAGGTGAATATCTTCACCGCTACCTAGGTGACTATGAGCACCCCATGCTCAGCGGATACCCCGAACCGATTATTGATCTGCTTGAAACTCGAAATCGTGCCCTTGAAGCTTTTAAGACTTTGGGAGATATCCCTCGCCAGATTCGTCCACCTGTCGTGGATCTCTGAGCACCAGCTATTGAACTATGGCAATACCGGTAGCTTTCGAGGCGGCCTCCATGCTTCCGGCGTCAATAACGTTTGTGAAACCAGCTGCTTTCATCTGCTCTGTTGCCACAGCTGATCTTTTACCTGAACGGCAATAAACCACATACTCACCATCGGTGGGGAGTTGGCTCAGAATGGTGGCGAAGTCCGGCGATTGAACATCGATATTGACCGCACCCTCAAGGTGTCCTTCTGAATATTCAGCCGGAGTGCGCACATCAACAATGATGGTGTCCTGGCTCACGGTGATGGGCCCAGAATCCTGTGCGCATGCGGACAGCGCAAACACTGCAACAAACATCAGAGCAAGGAGGGCAAAGAACTTCTTCATGAGACCATCTTAGCAGATACCCCTGGGGGTATACGTTTTGGCTGGGGAATGTGGCTAAAACTTGGAATCGAGCCAGGTGCGCGCTTCGTCAATCGATGCCTGAGGCAGCGAGAAGTGATCGTCGTGAGGATAGGTCGAAGACGTGACATCTCCACCCAAGGCCTTGATCGCATCGATGTAGCCGAGCTGCCACGGCAGCGGGCAGGGGCCGTTGGGGTCTTGTCCATCAATCAGGACAAGGACAGGGCACACGGGCTTCTTCTGTGCTGCAGAAACTTCTTCAAAAGCTTGGAACCATGCGGGCATTTTCGCCTTGTTGATCTCAAGTACAGGCCCGTGCAAGTTAAAGTTGCGGGCAAGAATGTCACCAAAGTGATGAACAGGTGCACTGTTCCAGTTCTCGTGGTACAGCTTCTTACCCAGGTCCGTAAACACATCATCCAGCGATAATGTGTCGGGGAAAGCTTCAGTCATGGCACCGAGCATCATAAACAAGTGAGGGTCTGGGGCGGTGGCAGGTTCTCCAGAAGAGAGAGCGGCAGCCATACCCGGAAGTTTCAGGGCAATCGCAGGAACACCTGGTGACATTGCTGCAACACCGACAAGTTCAAGATCTCCGTAGTCTGCTTCATTAAGTTCTGCTGCGGCAGCAGCAGTTCCGCCACCTTGAGACCAACCGATAACACCCACCTTGGTGCCAGCGCCGACATTCATTTCACGCGCTGCGTGCACGATAGCTATCGCATCAATCGCGTTAGTTCTATTGACGGTGTACTGGTGAGCTCCAGCAGTTCCCTGCCCTTGGTAGTCAGTAGCAACAACGACCCAGCCTTCGTCGATGAATTTCTGCACTCCAGGTACACCGTAATCAATTTGTGTGACTGAACCCGAGTCAAAGTACAGAGTTAGTTCGCGCGCTGGGTCTGGCTGTACTGACGGACAAGCAGCATCACCCATTCCCGTAGTCCCGTGCCCCCAGCTCATCACCTTCCGGTTTTCTCCGGGACCTACAGGAGCGATAACAATTCCGGTGGATTCAGTGGGCTTGCCATGAAAATCATGTGACCGGTAGCGAACCTTGAAGGCATCAGCACCTGTAAGGCTGGTGGAGATTTTTTCCTGGCTAATCAGTACATTGCTCATGCTTGGCTCCTTGTTAAACTGCGGGTTCAGTCTATGCGAGCGCTTCAATGAACTGCTGGGAGTTGGATGAAAATCATGGCATAGTTTCCTCATGAGGCAGATGGAGCTCGGCGCAGGACAATGGCTCAACGAACCCGCCTCTACCTCCTTCAGTACTGAAGGATTCGTAGTTGAAGCACGGCCTGCAAGTGACTTTTGGCGCACCACGTCTTACGGGTTTATTCACGACAATGGCCATGCTCTTCTTAATGACTTCCCCCAAGATTCCTCGCTGGAATTGAGTTGGCTGCTCAACTATGACCAGCAGTTCGACCAGGCAGGTCTGTTCGTCTACTCAGATCCCACACACTGGATCAAGGCAGGAGTTGAGTTCGCAGATGGGTTTGCGCAGCTCGGGGCTGTCGTTACCTCAGAGCTCAGTGACTGGTCTGTTGCGCCCGTTCCTCAGTGGCAAGGCAAAGAGGTTCACTTGCGGCTGAGCCGCACTGGTGATGCCCTAACAATTCGGGCAAGGTGTGAGGACGAATGGCAGCTGGTCCGGTTAGTGCCGTTAGATCCCAACAAGCCGTGGCGTGCTGGTTTGTTCCTTGCTAGCCCGAGCCGAGCTGGATTGTCTGTCACTTTCACACGACTGCTCAGTGGTGATGCTGATTCTTCCTTGCACTAAAGCAAGGAAACTTAACCATCTTGGTGTGGACCCTTAGTCCTGCGGCATTTTTCTGAGCAGTACTTCACGTTTTCCCACTCACGCGCCCACTTCTTGCGCCATTCAAAAGGCAAACCACAGCGCTCACACACTTTGGGTGCGAAGCCGTTCTTGGTCTGTGCAGTGCGGGGCATTCCCCCAATGTAGTTGAGTAATTGCTGTGAATTGTTATTCACGGGTTTTATCACCCAACGTGAACGATATATCGTTAAGTGTTCGCAGCAGTGGATAAGGAGAACAACGTGAAAGACACATGGACCAAAAATTCCGGCGCAGACTGGTCTCTTTCTTCAGCGTTGCAAACCCTCGAAGACCTCGGTGGACAGTTCAAGCGCAATGTAGACATGCGCATGCGCCGTGGCGACGTCCGCTCAGCCGTGCTGAGACTGTTGAACGAATCACCGATGCACGGCTACCAAATCATGAATGAGATTGAGACTCGTAGCGGTGGTGCCTGGAAGCCCAGCCCCGGCTCGGTCTACCCCACCCTCCAACTTCTCGTCGACGAAGGGCTGCTCGAGGTTAAAGAAACTAAGGGCCGTCGAACATACTCCCTCACCAAAGAGGGCACAGAAGTAGCCGCCGCCGAGTCCGAATCACCAGCTCCGTGGGAAACCGGATTTGATCGTCCCTCTGGACCACGCGGTGCTCTGGCTCGCTCAGGTGTAAGCGTCGCAAAAGCTGCTGCAGATGTTGCCCGGCTAGGAAATGCTGCCCAGATGGAGGAGGCAACTGCACTCCTCGAGGAAACTGCGAAAAAACTTTCCGCAATTGTGACGCACAATTAAGGGGTGGGTACCCCAAGCACAGGCGTTGCCAGCGAGCAGATGACTGCTCGTCAAGCACGCGCGCGCTATCGCAGAATTCTTCGCTTTGCCGCCAGGCATCTTGCCTCGCTGTGGTGGTATGAACTCGTTTTGCCCCGGATGGGTCTGTCCAGCGTTCCCAATCGCACCCGCACCAAAAGACTAAAAAACATCGCGCGCAGCTTCCAAAAGTTGGCCCTAGACCTCAGCGGCTTGCTGATCAAGCTGGGTCAATTCATGTCTACCCGTCTAGATGTCCTCCCCCCTGTCATCACCAAAGAGCTCGAAGGGCTGCAGGACGAAGTTCCTGCTGTGCCCTTCGACCTCATTCGTGCTCTGGCAGAAAAAGAACTTGGCATGCCCCTAGAGAGCATCTTCAGTCAGGTTGACCCTGAACCGTTGGCTGCAGCATCACTGGGGCAAGTCCACCGCGCAACGCTTTCTGAGCTCGATGCACAAGACACAGGAATACTCAATGTCATTCTAAAAATCCAGCGGCCGGGAATTGATCAAATTGTTGACGTTGACCTCAGTGCCTTGCGACGCGTTGCCGGATGGCTCAGCAGAATTAGTTTGGTCAACAAGCGCGCTGACGCCCCCGCGTTGATGGATGAGTTTGCACAAACCTGCTTGGAAGAAATTGACTACCTCAACGAGGCGGCCAATGCAGAGCGCTTCGCGGAAAACTTTGCCGACAACCCCCGAGTTCGTGTACCTCTGGTGGTGTGGGAACGATCAACGCGTCGGGTGCTCACCCAAGAAGATGTCACCAACATCAAAATCACCGACCTCGATGCACTGATAGCGGCTGGAATTAGCCCGGAGGCTGTTGCCAACGAGTTTGCCGCCGTCATGTTTGACCAGGTTTTCATTCACGGCTTCTTCCACGCCGACCCACACCCTGGCAACATCTTCATTCAGCCACTGGCAGAGCCAGATGAAAACGGTCTGACGTGGAGAATGACCTTTATCGACTTTGGCATGATGGGTGAAGTTCCCAGCAGCCTTGGTCGCGCGCTGCGAACAACCGTGATTGCTGCTGCATCTCGCGACGGCGCAGGCATGGTGGAAGGAATGCGTGAAATTGGTGTTCTCATGCCCACAGCTGACACCGTCGAACTTGAGCGGGCGCTCACCAAAGTCTTTGATCGTTTCGGTGGAGTGAGCTTTGTCGAGCTTCAAACTATTGACCCCCGAGAATTCAAAGCCTTCGTCAATGAGTTCTCTGACATTGTGCGCGCATTACCGTTCCAATTCCCCGAGAACTTCTTGCTTGTAATCCGAGCTATCTCGCTCACCTCTGGGGTGTGTAGCTCAGTGAACCCACAGTTCAACATCTGGAACGCTATCGAGCCCTACTCAGCCAAGCTCATCCGCGCCGAGGGAGGCAATGTTGTGCAGGCATTCCTGCGCGACGGGCTGAGCTCACTTGCCCTGCTAGCTCGATTGCCCAAGCGCATGGATTCGCTCATCACGCGAGCAGAACTTGGGCAGCTCACCCTCAGAAATCCTGATCTGGAAAAGAGAACATCTGCATTGAACCGGGCAGTGCGCAGAGTCGTTTCCGCCGTGCTCTTTGGTGTCTTCTTTATTGGTGGGCTGATGGTGATGGAAAGAGATGAAACTCTTGGCACCATCTTGATGATTACCTCAGCACTTCCACTTTTGCACGCACTCTTCGCGGACGTGATTGCTCGACGAGGACCGCTGCCCTAAACGTTGTCCTCAACCACAGAGGCGAGTGTGTCCTGTGGAAGACAAATCCAGCCTTCAGAGTGCGCGAACTCTCGCTGCTGTAGTGAAGGCGTGAGGTAGCGCCCGGTGGCTACCGCGCGTGTTGCGAGTGCGGCAATCACTGCATCGAAGGCGTCACAGGATTTCACCATCATTGTCCTGTGGTCTCCCAAATCGATCCACGGTGCCTCGTCACAGATGAGCTTCAGAAGCTCTTCGCGTTTGTGCTCAGATACTCGGTAGCCGGTCGTATCGAAACCCCACAACCTCAGCGCCGCTCCGGGATAGACCTCCGCGACTAACCCTGCGCCG